>CAVHZP010000142.1:0-5431 GCA_963640485.1 bacterium
AGAGCCAGGAGAGGCCGTAGGAGGCTAGGGGCATAGCGGCCATGATTTCATCGATGGCACCGAGGGAAAGTCCGGCGGTGTGAAGGCCGTCGTAGATGGCGGGGATCAGGGTGAAAGCGATAGCGGAGGCGTAAACGCTCTGTTTTCCGCCGAAAAGGTGGTCAGAGAAGAGAAGGAACACCAGCGCAATGGTCAAGGGATAGAGGAACATCAGGACCGGGATCGCCGAGGTGATGATGGTGTCCAGGCCGAAGAGGGCCACGCCGAAGGAAATCACCGAGAAGAGGGTGACGTAAGTTTTGTAGCCCAGGGCGGGGATCAGTTTCTTGAAATATTCGCTGCAAGCGGTAATGAGGCCTACGCTGGTGGTAAGGCAGGCGAGGAGCACGATGAGACCCATGAGGACCTGGCCGAAGCTGCCGAAGTAGTGGTTCGACACCGCCACCAGAATGTCCGCGCCATTGGGGAGATGCCCCAGCACTTCCACCGAGTCAGCACCGATGATAGCGAGGAAAATATAAATCACAGCCAGACACGCGCCGGCGATGAGGCCGCTCTTCAGCGTCGCCGCTGCCACGTCTTCATTGGTTTCTGCGCCGTAGAGACGGACCGCATTGACTACCACGATGCCGAATACAAATCCGGCCACTGCGTCTAAGGTGTTATAGCCGTCCAGGAATCCCTGGGTCAGCGCACGGAACGTGGGCTGGTAAGATGGCGAAGCCGCCTGCCAGGCGCCCATGGGGGTGAAGATGGCGGCCGCGAAAAGGATGGCCAGGAAGAGAAGCAGCGCCGGGGTGATGAATTTCCCGATGCGGTTCACCAGTTTCGACGGGCTGATAGAGAGCCACCAGGACAGGAGGAAAAAGACGAAGGAAAATCCGTAGAGTGCCACGGTTTTCATGGCCGGGTCAAAGAAAGGCGCTGCGCCGATTTCAAAAGACGTGGTGGCCGTACGGGGGATGGCGAAAGCCGGCCCGATGGTGAGATACAGCGCCACGGTGTAAAAGATGGCGTATTTCTTGTGGACCCTCGAGGCCAGGGATTCCAGGTCGTCACCGGCGTAACCAATGGCCGCCACGGCGAGGATAGGAAATCCCACGCCGGTCAGCAGAAATCCGATGGTGGCCGGGATCGTCTGGTCCCCGGCATTCTGTCCCATGAACACCGGGAAAATCAGATTTCCCGCGCCGAAGAAGAGGGCAAAAAGCATGAGCCCGATGGGGAGTAAGTAGCTGTTATTTTTCATAAAGTCACCTGTTTGTTGAATGGCGCGGCTGGCGCTGGTATATACATAGAGAGGATGCCGCTATCGGTTTCGTAGTCGGTAATCGGTAGTCGGTAGTCGGGACGCGATTAGCTGCTTCCTCATAACGAGGAGCCATGAGAAAGCAGGTATACGCGAACCGACCACCGACTACCGACTACCGACTACGAAAAACCGATAGCGGTAATCATCGCCTATGTGTTCTCTTTCAAATACGCAATTACTTTCCGCACCGACTCCACGTCTTTCATGTGGAAAGGCGCGAGCTTCTCCGTGAGGGCGCAGAGGATTTTGTGGCGGGAGAGGAAGCGGATGGCCTCGGCGCGGACGGCTTCGCCGCCGTTTTCGCGGTAGCCCTTGTCCATGGCCGCCAGGCGGCTTTTCTCTTCGGCGTAGTTTTCCCGGCCGATGCCCTGGAGGAGCAGGAGGAAATCGATGGCCTTCTGCTCGGCAAGGTCTTTGGAGTAGAGCCGGTTCTCCCAGTCAAGAAATGTAAATTTCCCCTTCTGCCAGCAAATATCCCGAAGCGCCGGGCGGCCGTGGACGATGTCAGCGGCGTGGAGAGACGCCAGCGCCGCGCCGGCGCCGGTGAGAAGCGCTTCCTTCTCTGCCTCCGATTTCTCCGAGTCCAGCCAGTTTTTCAGCGTGGGGCCGCCGTCTAAGGTGACCATGTAAGTCGGCGTCAGGACTTCGATGGGCGCCACAAAATCCTTCGCATTTCGTGCGGCAATGGTCATGCGGGCGATTTCATAAAAAAATTCTTTCTCCACGGAATACTTCACCGCCGCCCGACGGCCGTTTCCCATCTTCCGCTTGATCCAGAATTTCTCCTCGCCCAGAGAAAAAGAAATCACCCGGCTCGAAGGCTGCTCCCCGATAGCCGCCTCGGCTGCTTTTTTTATGTCCTGCTCTCGTGTGTCCATAGTGCGATCCTCTTTACTATAATAAGTTTTTCTTTATTGTAGCAGGATTAGGAAAAAGCTGCTAGGGGGCGGGCGGTTTGGGGATAAGGGATAGGGGACAAGGGATAAGGGATAGGGGACAAGGGATAAGGGATAAGGGACAAGGGATAAGGGATAAGGGATAAGGGATAAGGGATAGGGGACAAGGGATAGGGGACAAGGGATAGGGGACAAGGGATAAGGACGCGTTTGGTTGCTTTCTCACCCACGCTTTTTCCCTACGGGCATCCTCATTCAAAGAAGAGGGCTTGGCACATTGGACTGTTTCGCCAAATGCGCCTTATCCCTTATCCCCTATCCCTTATCCCTTTTCCCTAAAAAGTAAAAACCGCCAGCTCTTGCTAGCGGTTTCCAAAAAATTATTTCGTCCAATCGTGATTATACACGTCCCAATTTTTCTGTCGTTTCAAATACTGAATGCTCTCTTCGATGTCGTCCAGGAGAAGCTGCTTGTCCCGCGGGAGGGTGGCGGCCAGGCGGATGTAGTTGGACACGTGATTGCTTCGGAAAATCATGTGCTCCGTTTCCGGAAGGTCCAGGTGCTCCACGATCATCTTCAGCTCTTCCATGAGGCCGTAAGGCGGCAGCGGGTGGAATTCGCCGCGCTCGAACTGCGCCTTCAGCTCGCTTCCGCGATAGAGCATGAGGGAGAGAGCCGAGAGATGGGTCGGCTTGATTTCATTGATGGCGTGCGCCGTGGCGAGGGCGTGGCGTTCGCTGCCCTCCTTGCCGGCGATGCCGAGAATGATCATGATGGAGAGCTGCATGCCCGCTGCGCGGACCCGTTTCCCCACTTCAATGGACTGCTCGCCGTTGACGCCCTTACGAATGTCCTTCAGCGTCTGGCTGTCGCCGCTCTCCATGCCGTAGTACAGCATCTGAAGTCCCGCTTCCCGGAGCGCTGTCAATTCTTCCACCGACTTTCTGAGAATGTCTCCCGGTGCCGCATAAGAGGAAACCCGTTCCAGGTTGGGGAAATATTTCCGGAGCGTCGCCAGGATTTTCAGCAGCCGGTCCGTCGGCAGCACCAGCGCATCGCCGTCCGCCAGGAACACCCGGCGCACACCCTCCGCGTCCACGGAGTAAGCCATGGCGATCTGGCGCATAATCTGCTCGTCCGATAATTTCTCAAACTTCACGCCGCGGTACATGTTACAGTAGGTGCAGCTATTGTGCGCGCACCCGCGGGTCACGCGCAGGATGAAACTCTCCGCTTCACTGGGCGGACGAAATACAGGGGTATCCCAATCATCAAAAAATAAACCGGCCATAGGTATCGTTCCTTTCGTCTTGAAAATGAGAGTGCCGCTATCGGTTTTGTAGTCGGTAGTCAGTGGTCAGTAGTCGGTTCGCACTTGACTGCTGCGTCAATCACGCCTTGGGAACCGCTGATTAAATCGTTGCCTGAAATCATTCTAGAATTTTTATGCAAGACGAGGAAAAGTAATCCGAGAATAGTGAGCTATTTGAGGATTGCTTTGACGAAGTATTGCATAAAAATTCGTATGATTTCTGGCTCTTCGATTTAATCAGCGTTTCCCTAGCCCTCTTCTCTGAAGAGGGTGCCCGAAGGGCGGGTGATGCCTTACCACCGATTACCGATTACGAAATCACCGCAGTCACACATAGCATTTTTTCTATATGACGATTGTACGAAAGAAAAGGCCAAAAGTCAACTACACATTTAAAATTTTTTATGTGTGGTATAATGGAGGGGAAAACATTGGATGTTTCGTAGTCGGTAATCGGTAGTCGGTAGTCGGTGCTCTCCCACTACCGTGCTCCGTTTACCGTATAACCGTTTCCCGCTCTCTTTGATGATAGCGGGAAACGGAGTGGATTACGGTTACACGGTAAACGGTTCACGGCTACGATGAGGAAGCAGCCAAACGCGTCCCGACTACCGACTACCGACTACCGACTACCGACTACCGACTACTAAATCAATAGCGCTACATTATCATTCAGCCCCAAAAGGACTCCATACATGATCACCGAAACAGCTTACGCGAAAATCAATCTCACCCTGTCCGTCCGGGAGAAACGCTCGGACGGGTATCACAATATAGACAGCCTGATGCACAGCATCACCCTCGCTGACACCATCACCTTAGAGAAATCGGATGCCATCACCCTTTCTCTCACCGAAGGCGATGCGCCTTTGGGGCGGGAGAATCTGATGGTGCAGGCGGCGGAATTATTTTTCAAAGAAACCGGTATCTCCGGCGGCGTGCGCATGACGCTCGCCAAGCGCATTCCCTCCGAGGCAGGCATGGGCGGCGGCTCCTCTGACGCTGCTGCCGTGCTGCGAGGCCTCGCAAAACTTTACGGGACTTCGATTTCCTTAGAAACCCTCGCCGCCTGGGGAAAGACTTTGGGCGCCGACATTCCCTTCTGCGTCATCGGCGGCGCCGCCCGCTGCCAGGGCATCGGCGAGAAACTTACGCCCCTTTCCGCCTGGGCCGGGCTTCCGCTCGTCATCACCCGCCCGCCCATTTCCGTTTCCACCGGCAAAGCCTACGGCCTCTTAGACCGCATGACCAAACGCCCCGAGAACACCACCGACGCAGCCGTGCGGGCTTTGCAAGAAAGAAATCCGGCGGCCCTCTTAGCTGCGATTTCCAACGACTTCGAAGCCGGCCTCTTCCCTGTGGAACCGATCCTCTGGGAAACCTCCGCCTACCTCAAGACCCTCACCCCCGCCGCCCTCATGACCGGCTCCGGCTCCGCCTTCTTCCTCCTCTGTGAGAGCCGGGAAGAGCAGCAAGCCCTCTACGGACGACTGCAGGAAGAGCGGCCGGATTGGTTCGTGGCGATGGCGGAGACGGTGATCTCGTAGTCGGTGGTCGGTAGTCGGTAGTCGGGGCGAGAGTTCTCGATGCTTTACACTATCGGTTTAGTAATCAGTAGTTAGTAATCAGTAGTTAGTAATCAGTAATCAGGGCACGTTTGCCGCCAGAGACAGTATGAAATCAGACGTCAGACATCAGACCCCGCGTGCCTGCCTCCTTGCAGTGCTATCGGTTGCGGCTCTATGTTTCCCTAGCCCTACGTGAGTAGCCCCTTGGAGAAGCAATGCGATTAAGTTAAAAATTGCGCTATAACGTGCAGTCCCGACCGCTTTCTTGCTATGTTTTATTAGCCCTATATGAGTCGCCCCTTGGAGAAGGGGCCGCCCAATAGGGCGGGATGGAATGCGCCG
>CAVHZP010000143.1:0-5364 GCA_963640485.1 bacterium
GCTAGTGCCAGCCAACCCCCGCCCTTCGGGCCCTCCCCCTTCCAGAGGAAGGGGGGGTATAAAGTGGGACCTTCCTTCGGAAGGCCCGTACATTTTTACCCTCCTTCCTCCGAAAGGAGGGCGATGGCCTTGGCCGGGAGGTTGGCCGCTACTAGCAGTAGCAGCACCAGTGACGCCGACAGCAAATCGCGGGACGCACTTTGCTGCCTGCAATATGTGCCTCCAGCCAGCTAGCAGCCAGCAGCTAGCAGCCAGGAGCTTCATCGACATGTATGCACTAGCCCTAGACACCTCTTTCCTTATTTCCACTGACTTTGTATAATATAAATAGAGCAATAGATCCTATTTCCTAAGATCCGGTGACCCGGAGAAGGAGGTCCATCATGAGTGAAGAAAAAATCGTAGAAACCGTAGCAGAAGAAGCAGCAGTGGTAGAGACCGCGGAGAAGGCGCCGGTGGTTCGTCCGGAGTCGGCTCCGGTGGTGAAGGAAGCGGCACAGGTGCCCATGGAGAAGCCGCAGGCGGAGGTGCCGGCTGTGGTGGAGACCGAGGAGAACCATGTGGACTCTCCGGAGGCGGATGTGGAAATCCATATCATCGACAACCGCGATGAAGAGGCAGAGAGCCTCATTCGCTGGGCTGCCGGCCGTGCGGGCGTCATCGTGGCCGCTCCGCTCCTGGGCACCGCAGCGCTGATTGCGAACGAAGTATACATGATTTCTAAAATCGGTACGGTGTACGGCGTGGAAATGAACCAGAAAGCCGCTCTCTCTTTCATCGGCTCCCTGGGCGCTACCGTGGTGGGCAGCACGCTGGCCACGCTGATCCCGATTTCCCTCATGCAGATCCCCATCGGCGTCACTGTGACCTACGGCGTCGGCAAGGCAGCGCAGCGCTGGATCAAGGACGGCATGCCCGATGACACCCGCCCGTATAGAGCTGTTTTCGAAGAGGAAAAGGAAGCGGCGAAGGAAGAGGAAAAGGCGCTGGAAGAAAATCCGAAGAAAGAGGAGCCACTGGGCGATGAAAAGAAGGATTTCCGGGAAGAATTGAAAAAGACCTGGAACGATGTGTACCCGGAAAAGGCCCATGCGAAACTGGACGAATTGACCGACCAGATTTCTGAATCCGCCGGGGTGCTGGGAGAAAAATTCATCGCCGCTTTGAAGAAAGTGGGAGTCACTGACGAACAGATCGAAAAGGCGAAATACACCGCCCTCGGCGCCGGCGAAGTGGCACAGGAAACCGCGGAAAAGACGGCGAAAGACCTGCAGGCCATCGCTCGCATCAAGTCCAGAGAATTTAAGAAGGACGCTGCGAAGAAAGCGGAAGAGCTCCGCGTGCAGGCGAAGGACCAGATGGAAGTGCTGCAGAAGAAGGGCGAAGAAATGAAGCGCCAGTCGGAAGTGCAGTCCCAGCAGATGAAACTCCACGCTGAAAAGCTGAAAGCCCAGGCCAGAGTGCAGATGCAGGAAGCGAAGATTCAGGCGAATAAATTCAAGATCCAGGCCCAGGAACAGGCAGAAGCCGCTCAGGCAAAGGCGCAGGAAATCTCCGAAAAAGTAAAGACCAAGACCGCTGAGTACAAAGAAGTCGCTGAGGCCAAGGCAAAAGAGGCAAAGGAAAGCTTGAAGGAAACTAAGGAATCCCTCAAAGACACCGCCGAAGAGTACAAGGCAAAGATCGAAGAACGGGCGCAGCAGAAGCAGGAAGAGGATAAGAAGCAGGATTGACTGTAGCGGGCTAGTGGTGATGCCGCTGGTCTCACATGTCGCTGCGGCTCCTAGCTGCTAGCTGCTGGCTGCTAGTCGGCCAGAAGAACATATCGATAGCAACAAAAAGCGTCCCGCGATTGGCGGTTAACAAGAAAAATTTTGCTAACCGCTAAATTGCGGGACGCTCTTGGCTTTAATCGACATGTAACTCTAGCCGGCTAGTAGCTAGCAGCTAGCAGCTAGGAGCTGCATCGACATGTGAGACTGGCGGTAGCAGCACCAACAACCCCTCTAATCCCCCCTTGACTTCTCCCCGCGATATACATATAATATGAAAAGTTATGGAAAGGCGTAGATGAAGACGTTTCGCATGATGGCGATTTCCAGAGAGCTTCCCATTGGTGGGAGGGGAGCAATGGCTGTGCGGATGGATCACTTCGGAGCTTCGGGGAAGAAAAGCCCTGACGGGACATCGTTAATTGTGCCGAGTGGCCGAGAGGTCATGAGGGTGGTACCACGGGAAATAGATTCTCGCCCCTTATCGGGCGGGGATTTTTTTATTTGGAAATATGATTTCCATAGGAGGAAAACAATGGATTACAGCAAGACCCTGCATTTACCGGAAACTGAATTTCCGATGCGCGGCAACCTTCCGAAGAAGGAACCGGGCTTCGTAGAATTTTGGCAGCAGAATCATTTATATGAAAAGAGAATCGAAAAGAGAAAGAAGAGCGGCGCGCCGACATTCGTTCTCCACGATGGCCCGCCATATGCCAATGGCAAGATCCACATCGGCCACGCGCTGAATAAGACTCTGAAAGATATCATCGTCAGATACAGATACATGGCCGGCAACGAAGCCATCTACGTACCGGGCTGGGATACCCACGGCCTGCCGATCGAATACGCTGTCCTCAAAGACTCCGGCGAAGATCGCGCAAACATGACGCCACTGGAACTCCGCAAGAAGTGCCTGGCTTATGCAAAGAAATGGATTGAAATCCAGAAGGAAGACTTCATCCGCATGGGCGTTGTCGGCGATTTCGAAAACCGCTATGTCACCTTTGATCCCCATCTGGAAGCAAAGGAACTGGAAGTTTTCGGCGAAATGGCAAACAAAGGCTACATTTACAAAGGCAAGAAGGCCGTGTACTGGTGCCCCCATTGCGAAACCGCGCTGGCTGAAGCAGAAATCGAATACAAAGACAGAAAATCTCCGTCCATCTATGTCAAATACCCGATGATCGACGTTCACGGCCTGGAACCGGAAGGCGCTGACAAGAGCAAAGTCTTCGCTGTCATCTGGACCACCACTCCTTGGACCATCCCGGCGTCCCTCTACATCAGCGTGAACCCGAAATTCACCTATGTATGGGTACACAACAAAGCAAATGACGAATACTACCTGATGAATAAGGAACTTTGCGGCGCAGCTCTCGCTGACTGCAAAGTGGAAGACTACGAATTTGCGGGCCGCGAAATGCTGGGTGCTGAACTGGACCTCGCTACCTTCAAGCATCCGCTGGCAGTTTACGACCGCACCATCTATGTCCTCGAAGGCAACCATGTCACCCTGGATGCCGGCACCGGCTGCGTACACACCGCTCCGGGACACGGCGTAGACGATTTCGAAGTGTACAAGACCTATGAAAACGCAGGCAAGCTGAAACAGGACATCGTGTGCCCTGTCGATGAAAAAGGTTGCATGACCGCCGAAGCCGGCGAATTCCTGCAGGGCAAGTCCATCTGGGACGCAGAAGGCCCGGTCATCGCGGCTCTGGCTCATGAAGAACATCTCCTGGGCAAGAAATCCCTGCACCACCAGTACGCACATTGCTGGCGCTGCAAGGAACCGGTCATCTACAGAGCTACCGAGCAGTGGTTCGCTTCTATCAATGATTTCAGAGACAAGGCTCTTCAGGCTGTGGACGACACCCGTTTCATTCCGTCCTGGGGCCATGACCGTCTGTACAATATGATTCGCGACCGCCAGGACTGGTGTATTTCCCGTCAGCGCTCCTGGGGCGTGCCGATCCCTGCCTTCTACTGCGATGACTGCGGCAAATGGGTCATTACACCGGAAACCATGAAGAAGGTAGAAGAAATCGTAGAAAAAGAAGGCACCGATGCATGGTGGGCTCATAGCGCAGAAGAACTCCTGCCGGAAGATTTCCACTGCCCACACTGCGGCGGCACCCATTTCCATAAAGAAAAAGACATCATGGACGTATGGTTCGACTCCGGTTCCACCTGGAACGGCGTCCTCCGCGAACCCCACAAGGATTCCTGGAAGGACATGGACTATCCATGCGACCTGTACCTGGAAGGCTCCGACCAGCACCGCGGCTGGTTCCATTCTTCCCTCCTCTGCTCCGTAGCTGTCAACGGCCACGCTCCGTACAAGGCGGTGCTGACCCACGGCTTCACTATGGACGGCGAAGGCAGAAAGATGTCCAAGTCCGTAGGCAACGTCGTGGCTCCGCAGGACGTGATCAATAAGTATGGCGCTGACGTGATGCGTCTGTGGATTTCCTCGGTAGACTACCAGGGCGACGTCCGCCTCTCCGACAAGATCGTGAAGTCCATGAGCGACGTGTATAGAAAGATCAGAAATACATTCCGCTACCTCCTGGGCAACCTGTCCGACTTCGACCCGAAGACCGACTCCGTAGCTTATGAAGACATGGAAGAACTGGATCGTTGGGCACTGCTCCGCATGGAACAGGTAAAGGAAACTGTCCTCAAAGCTTACGACGATTACGAATTCCACGTGATGTATCACGCTGTCCACAACTTCTGCACCGTGGACCTCTCCGCTATCTACCTCGACATCCTGAAAGACCGCCTCTACACCGAAAAGGCAGACTCCAGACTGAGAAGAAGCGCGCAGACCGCCATGTATGAAATCCTCACCACCCTGGTGCGCCTGGTGGCTCCGGTCCTCTGCTTCACCGCCGAAGAAGTTTGGCAGGCACTGCCGAAGCAGGACGAAAGAGAATGGTCCGTCCACATGACCGAAATGCCGGCCGTGAACGAAGCATACCTGGACAAAGCTCTCGACGAAAAATGGAAGAAACGCCTGGCTATCCGTAGCGTAGCTATGAAGGCCCTCGAAGAAGCCCGTCAGGCAAAAACCATCGGTCACCCGCTGGACGCAGAAGTCACCGTCTACGCCGACGGCGAATCCTACGAAATCGTGAAAGCCATGGAAAAAGAACTGGCAGACTTCCTCCTCGTTTCCCAGGCTCACGTAGTAGAAGGCACCGCTGCCGCTCCGGAAACCGCCGCTTCTAACGAAGAAGGCACCGTGAAGGCATCCGTAGCCGTCTGCACCCTGGAAAAATGCGAACGCTGCTGGAAACGCAGTGAAGATGTAGACTCCGATGAGAAACATCCTCACGTCTGCGGCCGCTGCGCTCACGTCCTCACCGAAATGGGAGAATAAGGAAATAAAAAAAGAAGCATGCGCCTTTCGCGTATGCTTCTTTTGATTTATACTTGAAGTAGATGTTTTTGGGGCTATCGGTTTTGTAGTCGGTAGTCGGGACGTGCTTGACGCCAGTGCATACATAGAAGCGGTTAAAGCACGATGTGACGCAAGCCTTACATGAGTCGCCCCTTGGAGAAGGGGCCGCCCAATAGGGCGGGA
>CAVHZP010000144.1:0-5355 GCA_963640485.1 bacterium
AGGCCGGATGATGCCCTGTCTCCCACGCATCACCCGCCCTTACGGGCACCCTCTTCTAAGAAGAGGGCTTTTCGCATTTTACCTCCTTCCTCGAACAGCGTTTAATGCACTTTGCCTTTTTCTTTGAAGAAGGTGGCCGCAGGCCGGATGATGCAAGGAAAAACACGCAACAAAAAAGCTCGACTCCGAAGTGTCGAGCTTTTTTTGTTTCTTTCCTATTTCTTATTTGAACTTGTCTATGATCTTATCGAGCCAGGAGCTTTTGCCTTTGTACTGGGCGCAGTCTTCGCCCATCTGGTGAGCGTAGCCTAGGAGGGCTTCTTTCTGCTCTTCTTTGAGTTTCTTCGGAACCACCACGCGGACTTCCACGTAGAGGTTGCCTTTTCTGGTGGATTGGATGTGAGGCATGCCTTCGCCGATGATGCGGAAGCGAGTGCCGCTCTGGGTACCAGCGGGGATTTTGAGTTCCACTTCTTTATCCAAAGTTTTCACTTTGATGGTGCTTCCCAAAGCTGCGGTCGGGAAGGAGATGTCTACGGCTCTGTAGAGGTCGTCGCCATCTCTTTCGAAGTCGGGGTCGGATTTCACGTAAATATATACGTAGAGATCCCCCTTCGGACCGCCGCGTTTGCCGGGTTCGCCTTCGCCGGATACGCGCATGCGGACGCCGGTGTCTGCGCCGGCGGGGATATTCACCTCGATGGTCTTCTTCACGCGAGCGGTGCCGCTGCCGTGGCAGTGAGAGCATTTATTTTTAATGATCTTGCCGCTGCCCTGGCAGTGCTGACAGGTGATGATATTCACCATCTGACCGAAGGGGCCGTTCCGCACGACGCGCTGCTGGCCGGTGCCGTGGCAGTCGGGGCAGGTGTCTACAGAGGAGCCGGGTTCTGCGCCGCTGCCGTGGCAGTGGTCACAGGTTTCATTCTTGGTGACGGTGAATTTCTTCTGCACGCCGGTGGCTGCTTCGCGGAGGGTGATTTCCATATCATAGCGAAGGTCGGCGCCCTGCTGGGGGCCATTGCTTTGCCGGCGGCTGCCGCCGGTGAACATGTCGAAGATGTCTCCCATGTCAAAGCCGCCGAAACCGCCCTGGCCACCGAATCCGCCAAATCCGCCGAAGCCTCCCTGGCCGCCAAAGCCGGCGCCGCCGGTGGAGGTGAAGGCGTCGTGTCCCATCTGGTCGTACTGGGCTCTCTTGTCGGCGTCCGACAGGACGTGGTAGGCTTCATTGACTTCCTTGAACTTTTCTTCTGCCGCTTTGGGGTTATCTTTGTTCAGGTCCGGATGGTATTTGCGGGCAAGTCTTCGATAGGCTTTTTTAATGTCATCGTCTGTGGCGCTTTTTTCTACGCCTAAGACGTCATAGTAATCCTTGCTGTCTGCCATATGATCCTCTATTTCCTTACACATATACAGAAAGGTTCAGAGGCTCCGGAGGTCCGTAATGAACCTTTGGAACCTTCTGAACCTAAATGTTTTAGAAATCAAATTTCTGCGTATTTCTTATTTCTTGTCGTCATCCACGACTTTGTAATCCGCATCGACTACATTGTCATCGGCTTTTTTTGCGCCTGCCTGGGGGTCCTGCTGGGGTCCCTGCTGGCCGGCAGCCTGCTGAGCGGCCTGTGCCTGCTGGTAGAGTTTTTCGGTGAGTTCATGCAGCGGCTTAGTGAGGGCTTCTGCGTCTTTCTTGATTTTCTCTACGTCGTCGCCTTTGAGGCTTTCTCTCAGGGTAGCGATAGCGTCATTGACTTCTTTCACTTTGGCAACGTCGGCTTTGTCTCCCAGTTCTTTGATGGTCTTTTCAGCCTGGTAAATCAAAGATTCTGCGTTGTTCTTGGCTTCGATGCCTTCTTTGCGTTTCTTATCTTCTTCTTCATGAGCCTTTGCGTCGTCCTGCATTTTCTGGATTTCTTCATCAGAGAGGCCGGTGGAAGAGGTGATGTCGATCTTCTGTTCTTTGCCGGTTCCCAGGTCTTTAGCGGAAACGTGAACGATGCCGTTAGCGTCGATGTCGAAGGTGACCTGGATCTGCGGTACACCCCGCGGTGCCGGCGGAATGTCGGAGAGTTCGAAGCGGCCGAGGGTCTTGTTGTCTGCTGCCATGGAACGTTCGCCCTGGAGTACATGAATGTCTACGGATGGCTGGTTATCAGCAGCGGTGGAGAATACCTGGGACTTGGAGGTCGGGATGGTGGTATTTCTCTTGATCATGGTGGTGAATACGCCGCCCAGGGTTTCGATGCCCAGAGAGAGCGGAGTTACGTCCAGAAGGAGGACGTCTTTGACTTCGCCTTTGAGGACGCCGGCCTGGATAGCTGCGCCTACAGCTACGGATTCGTCAGGGTTTACGCCCTTGGACGGTTCTTTGCCGAATTTATTTTTGATGAGGGTCTGTACAGCCGGGATACGGGAGGAGCCGCCGACCAGGAGGACTTTGTCGATGTCGGAGGTGGAAACGCCGGCATCTCTCATAGCCAGGTCGATTGGTTCTACGGTAGCCTGTACCAGGTCTTCGGTAATCTTGTCGAATTCAGCGCGGGTGAGGGTAGCGTCGAAGTGTACCGGCATGCCATCGGTGTCCATGGTGATGAATGGCAGGTTAATATCGGTGGACATGACGGAGGAGAGTTCGATCTTCGCTTTTTCACCGGCTTCTTTGAGGCGCTGGTTGGTCATGGGGTCTCTCTTCAATTCGAAGCCGTTCTGTGCTTTGAATTTGTCAGCGATCCAGTCCATGACGCGAGCATCGAAGTCGTCGCCGCCCAGATGGCCGTTGCCGTTGGATGCTTCTACTTCGAATACGCCGTCAGCCAGGTTCAGGATGGAAACGTCGAATGTACCGCCGCCAAGGTCATAAACCAGGAAGCGGTGTTCGCTGCCGTCTTTAATCTTGTCGAGGCCGTAAGCCAGGGAGGATGCGGTCGGTTCGTTGATGATACGGAGGACGTTGAGACCTGCGATCTTGCCGGCATCTTTGGTAGCCTGGCGCTGAGCGTCTGTGAAATATGCCGGGCAGGTGATGACTGCATCGGTGACTTTTTCACCCAGGTATGCTTCTGCGTCTACTTTCAGTTTCTGCAGAATCATAGCGGAGATTTCCTGTGGGGTGTAGGATTTGTCATCAATGGTGACTTTGTAGTCGCTGCCCATGTGTCTCTTGATGGAAACGATGGTGCGGTGCGGGTTGGAAACAGCCTGGCGCTTTGCCAGCTGGCCTACCAGTCTTTCGCCGGTCTTGGAGAAGCCGACCACGGAAGGGGTTAGACGGGAGCCTTCGGCGTTCGGGATAACGACGGGTTCGCCGCCTTCCATGACAGCGACAACAGAGTTTGTAGTACCCAAATCAATACCAATTACTTTAGACATTTGAAATGCTTCCTTTCTATTTGTGAACTTGAAATGAAATGTTTATCTAATAGGTTCCTTTCCGCTTTGACCTCCTTCCTTTGGAAGGAGGGGGACCGCCTTCGGCGGTGGAGGTTGGCCGCGTCAATTGCGACCTACCAACCCCCGCCTTTCAGGCCCTCCCCCTTCCAAAGGAAGGGGGGATTTTTAGGTAGGCTCTTCCAGCGGAAAAGGGGGGGCATAGCGGTTAGCTATTCTGTACAACCTGGACTTTCGCGGGGCGAAGGACGTTGTCTTTATAGAGGTAGCCTTTCTGGAAGACCAGGGCGATGGTTTCATCTGCCTTGTCTTCAGCGGGCACCATCATGACGGCTTCGTGGAAATGGGGATCGAAGGTAGCTCCCTCGGCTTCGATTTCCTTGACGCCGAAATCTTCCAGGATCTTCACCAGCTGTTTCTGCAACAGTTCGAAGCCCTGCAGGTAAGCGGCGCCGCCTTCGTCTTTCTGCATATGTTTCATGGCGAGCTCGAAGTTATCGAGGACCGGGAGGAAGGCTTTCAGGGTCGCTGCGGTGTGTGTGTCTGCTGCTTTCGCCTCGCTTTCGCGGGTACGGCGGCGGAAATTATCGAAATCCGCCTGGAGCCTTACATACTGTGCCATGCAGGTCGCCAACTTTGCCTCTGCTGCTTCAGCTTTGCTTTTCGCTTCATTGGCAGCTTTCAGCGCTTCGGTGGCTTCTCTGGTAAGCTTCTCCACTTCTGTTTCTTCGGCGGGCTTTTCGAGGTTCTCTCCTTCTACTTCTTCAGGCGTATCGACTTTCTTTTCTTCTTCGTTCATTGGCAAGCCTCCTACGTATCTTTTAATAAAGTATCTAATCTTTGCTGCATGAATCGCATCATACCGATGATCTTGCTATACTGCATGCGCGTCGGTCCCAGGACAGCCACCGAGCCGATGACCCGGCCGCCGGAGGTGAACTGCGCCCGCACGATAGAGAGGTCAGACAGCGATTTCATGGGGTTTTCTGTACCGATATGAATGGCAATGGGCTGGTCTGACGAGGAAAGCAACATACTTTCCAGCATATCCCTTTGCTCTAAGAGATGCAGGATATCCTGCATTTTTTCTACATTCTTAAATTCCGGCTGCTCGATGAGCTGGGAAGCACCGCCGGAGTATACCTCTTTCGGCGGCGACATAGCTTTCTGCAGCGCTTGGAATACGTGCATATAAGGGGTCAGGTCTTTTTCCACTTCTCTTTGGAAGGAGAGGATCAATTCTTCATCTAAGCGGTCGATTTCCCGTCCGTGAAGGAAATGATTCATCTTATCCGCCAGAAGCTGCATTTCATCGAAACTGGAACCCCTGGGGATTTCTACCACCGCATTAGAAACTTCGCCCTGATCGGTCACTACAAGTAAAATAGCCCGCCTTCCTTCTAAGGGAAGGAAACGGATATAGTTGAATTTCTTCTTCACACCGGCGGAAGTCGCCACCGAGAGGGTATGGGTCAAAGCCGCTACGGCTTTTGCCATGTTCCGGAAGATTTCCTCCTGCCGCCCCACTTGCGCGAGGAGCATGCGGTCGATCATGTGCTTCTCGTCATTGGAAACCGGCGACGGCTCCATGAGCCAGTCTACATAGAACCGGTAACCTTTGATGGACGGGACGCGGCCGGCAGATGTGTGGGGCTGTTCTAAATAACCCTCATCTTCCAGGTCCTGCATCTCGTTTCGAATGGTCGCACTGGAAACGCCCAAGTCATACTTCTTTGCAATGGTGCGGGAACCCACAGGCTCTGCGGTCTCCGCATAGTCTTGCACCACCGCCCACAGGACGCGGCGCTTTCTTTCGTTCAGTTCGTCGACACCGCTTCCGGTGTCATTTCGATTGATTTTACGTGCCATATGTCTCACCTGTTTATTAGCACTCACTACTTTCGAGTGCTAACTTACGATAATAGAATAGCATTAGACCTAGGGAATGTCAAGAGTTTGGTGGGG
>CAVHZP010000145.1:0-5353 GCA_963640485.1 bacterium
TTCTTGACAACGCAAACGCGTAGTGCTAAAGTAGTGCACAACAAAACGATGAGGAAAAGAGTAAGCATTCTGATGACAGTAAAGCGAGTCCGGACAGTGAAAGCGGATATGGATATGGTGCTGAAGTGCATTTCTGAGTTTGGCGAGCTGAACGTGAGTAGGCTTTCCCGGGAACTCCCGATACAGGGTCAGGGTTTGATAGAACCTTTTAAGGTGTATTTGGCGACGAATACATGAAATTGGGTGGAAACACGAAGCTATGGCTCTCGTCCCTTGTGGGGCGGGAGCTTTTTGATTTTCAAAATTTCATAGCGGCGATGAAGAAAAGAGTACGCATCCCGATGACAGCAAAGCGAGTCCGGACAGTGAAAGCGGATATGGATAGGGAGCGGAAGTGCATTTCTGAGCCAATGGGTTGAAGTAACAGTAGGCCATTCGGGGGCGCCCGTTATAGCGTAAGAAGGAAAGTTTGATTGTGCTGCCTCCGCCAGCGTATACATGTTGGTGAAGCTCCTAGCTGCTGGCTGCTAGCTTCTAGCCGGCTAGAGGGATATTGAGCTGAGTGTAAAGTGCGTCCCGCAATTTGTTCTTCTAAGAGATGTACCTCTAGCCAGCCAGCGGCCAGCAGCTAGCAGCTAGAAGCTGCAGCGACATGTTCGCACCAGCGGTAGCAGCACCATCACACTTTCCTTCACTGAGGTATATCGCAAGATATATAAATTTGGGTGGAATCACGAGTCATCGTCCCTTGGGGCGGTGGCTCTTTTTTTATACACAGGTGATAGAAATGAAACGATGTTGCAGCTTAGAAAATTGGATTTCATGAATGGATAACGGATTACAGACCGGGCGGGGCCCGAAGGAGAATACCTATGACACAGACAAAAAGAGAATTGATTCACGCCGTATTTCATAACGAAAAAGCAGACCGGGTGCCGGTGGGATTCTGGCATCATTTCCTGGCTGACGAGGTGGGGGCTGACGCTTTTGCCAATCCCTCGCTCACGGAGAAAGCGCTGGCGGGGCAGGCGGATTTCTATGAAGCCTTCGCGCCGGATCTCATCAAGATCATGACCGATGGTTTCTTCGGCTATCCCCATCCGCTGCTGGAAAGGCCGGTGGCAAGTCCTCACGAACTTTTAGAAATCACGCCGCTGGGAAAGGATTCGACGTGGTTCCGGGACCAGATCGCTTATGCGAAGAAACTGGTTGCCCTCTACGGCAAAGAGGTGCCGCTTTTCTATAATCTCTTCGCCGCGCCGCGGACGCTGGAATTTGTGGAGGCCGCTCTGGGGCAGCCGATTCGCCTGGCGGACTGGTTGAAGAGGGAGCCGAACAAGCTGGCTCACGTGCTGGATGTGATTTCTGATGACTACGCGGCTCTGGCGAAGGCGCTGGTGGAAGAGGCGGGGGTCGATGGGATTTACCTTTCCGTGAATAACATCAATGCTGATGAAGTGAGCGAGGAGGCTTACAAAAATTACATCGCGCCGTACGAATTGAAAATTCTGAAAGCCGCAGAGGCGGCCGGCGGCGTGAACATCCTTCACATCTGCGGATACCACGGTTTCCATAACCATCTGGCCTGGTACAAGGACTATCCTTTCACTGCCGTGAACTGGGCGGCGAAGGTGGAAGGCGTGTCTCTGGCAGAGGGCAAAAAACTTTTCGGCGGCCGGGCGGTGATTGGCGGCTTCGGGCAGACTGAAGAGGATCTGATTTACAAAGGCAGTGAAGAGGAAATCAAAGGGGAGACGAAGCGTCTCCTGGACGAAGTGGGGACCACCGGCGTCGTCCTGGGCGCTGATTGCACCATCCCGAGAGATACAGACATTGCACATTTACAGTGGGTTCGCCAGGCAGCGAATGAGTACAAGGCATAAGGGGAAATTATCATGAAATATACAAAACATCTGGTCAAAGCAGCACTTATCGTCGGAGCATTGGGATTGGCAGTGGCCGCATCGGGTTGCGGCAGTGACAAGGCGGAGAGCAGCGCGAAATCCGCCGGCAGCGAAAAGAAAATCGTGAAGGTGGCTCACACGGCTCACTATTTCCCCTATGACTACGTGGACGACAACAACAAATCCGATGGCCTGGAAGTGGCAGTGATGAAGGAAGTGGCGAAGAAATTGCCGCAGTACGAATTCCAGTATTTCCCGACCTCTGATGATGACCTTCTCATCGGCGTAGAGTCCGGCAAGTACGATGTGGGCACCAAAGGCATTTGGAAGACACCGGCCCGGGAGAAGAAATATATTTTCTCCAAGAATAATATCGCCGCCAGCGTCATCGGCGTCACCATCCGCAGCGAAGATGCGAATACCATCAAGAACCTGGACGACTTTGCCAAGGCCGGCAAGAAACTGGTGCCCATCGCGCCGCAGAACGCCCAGTACCAGGTGGTAGAGGACTATAACAGCGCTCACCCGGATCACCCCATCGCTTTGGAAGCGTCGGAAAACTTCCAGGTGGCTGACGCGTACAGCTGGGTCCTGGAAGGTCGCTACGACGGCTACTTCTCCATCGAGCTGGCATACCAGAAGAACGTGACCGCCAAAGATGCGCCTTACGGCCAGTTCAAAGACAAGCTCACCTACTTCCGCTACAAAGCTCTCCCCACCTACCCGCTCTTCAATAAGAAAGACAAGCAGCTGGCAGAGGAAGTGGATAAGGCCCTGGGCGAATTGAAACAGGAAGGCAAGATTGCGGAACTGGAGAAACAGTACTTCGGGGAAGAAGTGAGCAAGCTCTTAGACGTGAAGTAAGGAGGATTTAGGGATAAGGGATAGGGGATAAGGGATAAGGCGCATTTGGCTAAGCAGTCAAATGCGTCAAGCCCTCTTCTTTGAAGAGGGTGCCCGTAGGGCGGGTGATGCAAACCGCTACTGCCTTTCCTTCATCCGGCCTGGCGGCCACCTTCTTCAAGGAAGAAGGCAAATTGATGAAAATGCTAGACGCGCCTTATCCCTTGTCCCTGCTCCCTTATCCCTTGTATTTCAAAAGGAGGTGTGCTATGCAGACACGGCCATTCAGTCCGGATGTGATCTTCACTTCGATTCCGGGGCTTCTGCCCTACTTGGGGGTCACCATCTGTATCGGGCTCATCAGTATCATTCTTGGATCTCTCTTCGGACTCTCGCTGGCCTGGGCGAAGCTTTCGGGACATAAATTTCTTCGCGCCCTAGCGGAGGGCTATACCTATATCATTCGCTGCACACCTTCCATTGTGCTCTTGTTCGTCATCTTCTACGGGCTTCCGAAGTTGGTGGAGAGTCTCTTCGACTACGACATCGACGATCTGTCTCGCGCAGTCTTTGTGGTCATGACCTTCACGCTTCTCTTCGGTGCCTATGTGTCCGAAGTGTTCCGCTCGGCCTATCTTACCGTGGACCGGGGGCAGTACGAAGCGGCGGTGACCAGTGGGCTCTCGCCATGGCAGGCGGTGCTGCGCATCGTGATTCCTCAGGCGGCGGTGATTGCGCTTCCGAATTTCGGAAATTCGGTGATCAATCTCCTGAAGGAAAGCGCCCTTGCCTATACCATTGGCCTTATCGATCTTCTGGGCCGCACGAATCTCATTATTTCTCAAAATTACGGCGCCTATGGCATCGAGCTTTACACCGCCTGCCTCTTGCTGTATTGGCTGCTGAATATCATTATCGAGCGAAGCTTCCTCTCCCTGGAGCTGCGCTTGTCCCATCGAAAGGAGGCGTGAGCCATGGAGCTTGACTTTGCATTTATGGAGAAAGCATTTCCTTTCCTCCTGAAAGCGATTCCCCTTACTTTATTTCTGACGGGCCTGGTGCTGCTGCTCTCCTTCGTGCCCGCCTTCCTTATGGCGCAGAAGCGTATCGAAAGCCGCGGCGCCGGCGAGAAGCTCATCGCCTTTTATGTTTCCTTCATCCGCGGCACGCCTTTGGTGCTGCAGATCCTTCTCATGTACGCGCTGCTCCCAAGCCTTCTGAATCAGCTGGTGAAGCTTCTGGGCGTAGAGTTCGACGTATTTCAAGGCATCAATCCCTTGTGGTATGCGGTCATCGTTTTCACGCTGAACACCACGGCGCTGATGAGTGAAATCTTCCGCTCTGCCATCCTCTCTGTCTCCGCAGGACAGATGGAAGCGGGGCTCACCATCGGGCTCACGAAGTTTCAAACCAATGTGGAAGTCATCCTGCCCCAGGCCTTGAGCTCTGCGATTCCGAATCTGTGCAGTCTCACGGTAAATCTCATCAAAGGCACGTCGCTGGCCTTCTTCATGGGCGTGAAAGACATCATGGCCGCGGCGAAAATCCAGGCGGCCTATGGGTACAATTACATCGAAGCCTACCTGGAAGTGTTCCTGCTGTACCTGGTGATCTGCACGCTGGTGCAGCTGGTGTATAAGGTTTTGGAAATCCGGTTCGGCTGGTATAGAAAGCAGGCAGAAGTGCTGTCGTAGGAGGAAATCAAAATGCTGGAAATCAATCACGTAAAGAAACATTTCGGCGCGCAGGAAGTGCTGAAAGATGTCAATATGAAAATCGAGAAAGGCGACGTCATTGTCATTCTGGGACCTTCGGGTTCCGGGAAGACCACGCTCCTTCGCAGCCTCACCTTTCTGGAAAAAGCAGACGGCGGAGACATTCGTCTGGAAGACAAATCCTTGAGCCTCCATGATGCGAAGGCGAAGGACATCGCCTGGCTCCGGAAACGTACCGCCTTCGTCTTCCAGAATTACAATCTCTTCGCCAATAAGACGGCGTTGGAAAATGTAATGCTCGGCCTCACTGTGGGCCGCGGCATGGCGAAGACAGACGCCGAAGCCATTGCGCGGAAAGCTCTCGCTGACGTGGGGCTGGCGGACCGGGCGGACTATTATCCCTCCCAGCTCTCCGGCGGCCAGCAGCAGCGCGTGGGCATCGCCCGCGCCGTGGCGGTGAAGCCTGATGTAATCTTCTTCGACGAACCCACCTCGGCGCTGGATCCGGAACTGGTGGGCGGCGTCCTTGCGGTGATGAAGAAACTGGCCGACCAGGGGACCACCATGGTGGTAGTGACTCATGAAATGAAATTTGCTCAGGAAGCGGCATCGCGGGTGATCTTCATGGACGGTGGCGTCATCGTGGAAGAAGGAAATCCCGAAGACATCTTCTCCCATCCGAAAGAAGAACGCACTCGCCAATTCCTTCGCCGCATCCTGGACCGCGACGGCACCCCGGCAGAAAGAGAAGCCGGCGTGGCTGCCTCCTATCCGCTGCCACAGAGGGGGCTGACAGCGGGATTGGCGTAATTTTTTAGGGATAAGGGATAGGGGATAAGGGATAAGGGCGCATTTGACTGCTTAGCCAAACGCGCCCTTATCCCTTATCCC
>CAVHZP010000146.1:0-5334 GCA_963640485.1 bacterium
TGGTGAAGGAATAAGACATACAGAAATCGGCTCGCACGTTTGCGAGTCGATTTTTCGTTTAGGGATAAGGGGCAAGGGATAGGGGATAAGGCGCATTTGGCTGTAGCGGGAGATGCGCATATGCCTTCGTCGCAGAAGAAGGTGACTGTCAGGCCGGATGATGTTTATGAAAGCAAGGCGTGGCGGCGCCGTATCACTTGGCGCTCTACACTGCGGAAGCCAACTTTCGAAGGCATCACCCGCCCTTCGGGCACCCTCTTCAGCGAAGAGGGCTTGGCACATTGGACTGTTTCGTCAAATGCGCCTTATCCCTTATCCCTGATCACTTATCCCTAACACGTTTTCGTAAGGAGTATCCCATGAGCGACATCAGTAAAGAAAGTATCCACACCGAGAGCCATGCGAAGGAGTTTATCCGGGAGTATTGGCAGGAGAGGGCGGGGGACTTTGCCGCCCTGCGTAGGAAAGAATTGGAAAGTCCGAAGCTCAAGCTTTGGCAGCAGGAAATCGAAGAGAAGTTGAAAGGCCGGAAGAAGGGCTGCGTGCTGGACGTGGGATGCGGCGGCGGATTCTTCAGCATTCTTCTGGCGAAGGCGGGCTATGAGGTAGTCGGAATAGATCTCTCGCCGGCGATGATCGAAGAGGCGACGCACCTGGCGAAAGATATGGACGCTGCGGCAACGTTCGCCGTCATGGACGCGGAGAATCTGGACTTTGCGGCCGGTACCTTCGATGTGGTCATCGCCCGCAATGTGACCTGGAACCTGCCGCACCCGGCGAAGGCTTATGAAGAATGGCTTCGGGTCTTGAAAAAAGGCGGCGTGCTCTTGAACTACGATGCCGAACACGCGAAGGATCATCACAAAAAGATGAGCGGCCTCCACTCCCACGTCGGCGTCAGCGCCGACCTCCTGGAGCGTTGCCACCACATCTATCACATGCTGGACATCAGCCTAGCCGAGCGCCCCGCCTGGGACGAAGAGGTCCTCACCGCCCTGGGCGCAAAGATCCTCTCCATCGATCGCACCGTGGGCGAGCGAATCTATGACCACGCCGACGATTTCTACATCGCAGCGCCGATGTTCGGGGTGGAGGTAGAAAAGTGGAGTTGACGCTATCGGTTTAGTGGTCCGTAATCAGTGGTCAGTGATCAGGACGCATTTACCGCCAACCTCGCATAGAGATGACTTCGAGCTGTGCGAATAGCGGAAAACGAGCCCCTGATTACTGACCACTGATTACTGATTACTAAATCTCTAGCGGAAAAATCCCAAAAATTCTATTGACTTTTTTCTATGGAATAGTATAATAAATTTTACAACGAAAGAACGAGTAGCTAGGATCGGGATATATATTGCTTGGCATTTCAGAGAGCTGATGGTTGGTGCGAGTCAGCAGGAAGGGCAATGTAGGCTCACCCGGGAGTTTCAGAGGGGAAATCTAGTAGTCTCTGACGCCGCCTGCGTTACAGGCACCTGAAAAGCGATGAGCGGGACAAAGCAGTTACTGGTCCATGGCATAGAGAGCCGGCGTATGGTGCAAGCCGGAGCATTCCAATATCTGATATCACCTGTGAGCTCCTTCTTCGAAAGCAGTAAATGAAGGCGTCTATCCACGTTACGGATGTGAGCTTGAGTATAATGTAGGGTGGTACCGCGCATGTCGCCCCTATTTCCGGAAAGGAAATAGGGGCGTTTTTATATGGTTCATCCCATTAGAAAGTGCTTTTTGAGTGAGAAATACAGGGTGGTACCGCGGAAATCCTCCGCCCCTGCTGCAATGACGCCAGATTGCAGCAGGGGCGGTTTTTATTTTGCTATTCGTTCTTATGAGCTTGGGAGAGAGACTCCCTTATTTTGAAAGGAGAAAAGATCGTGTTTTTTCAACAGCTTGTCAACGGTTTAACGCTGGGAAGCGCCTATGCGGTCATTGCCATCGGCTACACGCTGGTATTCGGTGTATTGAACATCGTCAACATGGCACATGGCGGCATCTTCATGATTGGCGCTTACATCGGGCTGCTTCTGGTAACAGAAGCGGGCATGGGGATTTTCCCCGCCCTCATCGGTGCTATGATTGGTGGCGCCGTACTGGGCTATGCATTGGAATTCTTAGCGCTGCGTCCACTGCGTCGCCGTAAGGTGACACACCTGGCGCCCCTGATTTCCACCATCGGCGTTTCCACCTTTTTGGAAAGCGTGGCCCTCATGGTATGGGGCCCGCAGACCCGTTCCTTCCCGTCCTCCTTCGGCACTGAGCTGATGGACTTCGGCGCATTCAAGATTTCCGGTATCCAGATCATTTCCCTGGGCACTGCCGTAGTCCTCATGGTGCTCCTGACGCTGATGCTGAACAAGACCAAGATCGGCAAGGCGGTCCGCGCCACTTCTGAAAATGCAGAAACCGCCGGCCTCCTGGGCATCAATACCGGCCGCATCATCACCTTCACCGTCATGCTGGCATCCGCGCTGGGTGCTGCAGCCGGCGTCCTCATCGGCCTCTCCTTCAACGCCATCGAACCGACCATGGGCACCGCTATGGGCCTCAAGGGTCTCGCAGTCCTCATCATGGGCGGCCTGGGCAATGTAGAAGGCGCTATGGCCGGCGGCTTCATTCTCGGCATCGCAGAAGTATTCTCCGTGGCTTACGGCACTTCCTCGTACCGCGACGCCGTGGCCTTTGGTATCATCATTCTGATTCTCTTTATTCGTCCTGAAGGCTTGTTCTCCAAGGCAGGGAAAGGAGGAAGACCGTAATGGAAGACATTTTGAACGGTTATTTTCTGCAGGTCCTGACCTTCGTATGCATCAATATCATTCTCGCCATGACGATTTACATGACCCTTTGCACCGGGATCCTGTCCCTGGGCAACGCAGGCCTCATGAGCTTTGGCGCTTACACCTCTGCTATCCTGACCGCTGAGTACGGTCTCCCCATGCCGGTGGGCATTCTTTGCGGCGGCATCACCGCCACCGCTGTGGCTTTGATCATCGGCCTTCCTACCATTCGCCTCCGCGGCCTGTACCTCGCTATCGCGACTTTGGGCTTTGGCGAAGTGGTCCGCGTCATCGCGCTGAACCTGGACATCACCCACGGTGCACTGGGCTACTCCGGTATCCCGGCTATGGCGAATACCCTCGCTGACTATGCCAGCGACATGGGACTCATCGACGCTCTGGAAATCGACTCCCAGACCGCCGGCCAGCTCCTCATGTGCATCGTCCTCATGATTCTGGTGGTTCTCGTCGTTTCCTTCTGGTACCGCCTGGAACACTCCCGCATCGGCCGCGCTATGGCCGCTGTAAAAGCAGACGAATACGCTGCCTCCCTCACCGGCATCAACGTAGTGGCATACAAAATGATGGCATTCCTCTTCTCCGCCTTCTTTGCAGGCGTAGCCGGTGCCCTCTATGCCCACGCCACCTTCTTCATCAGCCCCACCGATTTCTCCTGGCACAAAGTCGTAGACATCCTGCTCTACACCGTATTTGGCGGATCCAACGTACTCTGGGGCTCCATCCTCGGCGCTACCGTCCTCACCGTCATCCCGGAAGTCCTCCGCTCCCTGGCTGAATATAGAGACATCATTTACGGCGTCATGCTCGTCGTCCTCATGGCATTCCGCCCCGACGGCATCCTGTCCTACGACGCAGTGAAATGGATTTCCTCTAAGTTTGGCAAGAAACACGCAGAAGGAGGAGAAAACTAATGCTTCTGGAAATGAAAAATGTAGTGAAACAGTTCGGCGGCCTCACCGCTGTTTCCAATATGTCCTTCCACGTAGACAAAGGGGAAATCTTCGGCGTCATCGGACCAAACGGCGCCGGCAAGACCACCATCTTCAACCTCATCACCGGCGTATACCAGGTGACCGAAGGCGACGTGTGCCTCAATGGCGAATCCATGGTGGGCAAGAAACCCCATGAAATCATCAACCGCGGCGTAGCCCGCACCTTCCAGAACATCCGCCTCTTCACCGGCATGACCGTTCTGGAAAATATCCTCGTCGGTCACCACGACCGCCTGAAATCCGGCCTTCTTGCCAGCGTGCTCCACACCGGCGCACAGAAAAAAGAGGAAGCCGAAGCCAGAGAAGATGCTATGAAACTTCTGGACTTCGTAGGCCTCGCCGGCGATGCGAACCGCCTGGCCACCGAACTTCCTTACGGCAAACAGAGAAAACTGGAAATCGCCCGTGCCATGGCTACGAAGCCGGATCTCATCCTCTTAGACGAACCGGCAGCCGGCATGAACGACTCTGAAACCGCAGCCCTCACCGAACTCATCCGCGGCATCCGCGAAAAATTCGGCATCACCATCATCTTGATCGAACACGACATGCAGCTCGTCATGAGCCTCTGCGACCGCGTCATGGTCGTCAACTTCGGCAAGAAGCTGGCAGAAGGCGTGCCCGCAGAAGTACAGAACAATCCGCAGGTTATCGAAGCGTACCTCGGGAAGGAGGAAGACTGATGCTCCTGGAACTGAAAAATGTAGAAGCCGCTTATGGAAATATCAAAGCCCTGAAAGGCATCAACCTTTCCGTACCGGAAGGGAAAATCGTCACCCTGATCGGTGCCAACGGCGCCGGTAAATCCACCACCATGAAAACCATCATGGGCGTCATGAAACCCATCGCCGGCGACATCCTCTTCAAAGGCGAATCCATCGCCGGGAAAAAGACCTACGACATCGTGAATGGCGGCGTGGTCCTCGTTCCCGAAGGCCGTCAGATCCTGCAGGGCATGTCGGTCCGCGAAAACCTGGAGCTCGGCGCCTACCAGAGAAATGATAAAGCAGGCATCGCTGAAGACCTGGCCAAAGTCTTCGAGCGTTTCCCAAGACTTTTCGAAAGACAGAACCAATTCGGCGGCACCCTCTCCGGCGGCGAACAGCAGATGCTCGCCATCGGCCGCGCCATGATGGCCCGTCCGCAGGTCATGCTCCTGGACGAACCGTCCATGGGTCTCGCGCCATTGGTAGTACAGCAGATCTTTGACGTAGTCAAAGACATCAACAAAATGGGGACTACTGTTCTTCTGGTTGAACAGAATGCAAGAAAGGCACTCCAGATCGCCGACTATGCCTACGTTATGGAAACAGGCAAAATCGTCATGGAAGGCCCGGCGCAGGAAGTGGCAGCCAACCCGGATGTCATGGCGGCCTATCTGGGCGGAAAAAAGAAACAGTAACCAATATAGCCTTCGGGCAAAAACACGATCTGGAAAAAGGACTGCGAAAGCGGTCCTTTTTCCTTTGGTCGGAAAGGGATAGGGGATAGGGATAAGGGATAGGGGATAGGGGATAAGGGATAAGGGATAGGGGATAAGGGAT
>CAVHZP010000147.1:0-5333 GCA_963640485.1 bacterium
TCAGCGCAGAGCCAACCCCCGCCCTTCGGGCCCTCCCCCTTCCAAAGGAAGGGGGGTAGAGCGGTGCACGGCACACAAAGTAAGAAGCGCCGCGAATTTTAAAAATCAACGTCAGCAAAATTTTTCCCGCTTCCGCTCATCGCGGGACGCACTTTGCCGCTCGCTGAAATGTTCTGATAGCCGACCAGCAGCTAGTAGCCAGCAGCTAGTCGCTTCATTGAGATGTACGCACCAGCGGAAGCAGCACTACCGCCCTGACTACTGATCACTGATTACCGATCACTAAACAAAAAAAGAGCCGTGCAAAAATGCACAGCTCTTTTCGATTTCAAAAATTATTCAATAATCATGAGGAGGTCAGCGGATTCGATGCGCTGTCCTGCCTTCACGTGGATTTCGCTGACGATACCGTCAATCGGTGCTGTGATGGTGGTTTCCATCTTCATAGCTTCGGTGACGATGACCGGATCGCCTTTCTTCACGGAGGAGCCTTTGTCTACCAGGAGTTTGACTACGGAGCCGGAGAGGGTAGCGCCCACTTCGCCCGGTACGTCCTTGTCGGCTTTTCTGGAAGCGTTGGCAGATTCTGCGACATGAGCGTCATGGACTTTGATTTCGCGAGGCATGCCGTTCAGCTCGAACTGCAATTCTCTATTGCCTTCGCTGTCCGGCTTGGTCACGTTGTCCAGTTTCACCAGGAGCATCTTCCCTTCTTCGATGTCCACGCGGATTTCTTCGCCGGGTCTCATGCCGAAGAAGTAGGTCGGTGTGTCGAGGAGGGAGAGGTCGCCGTACTTGTGATAGCGTTCCATGTAGTCGCTGAAGACTTTCGGATAGATGCAGTAGGAGGATACGTCTTCTTCGCGGGTGGGGATGTGTTTTTCTTTCATTTCCATCTTCACGTCTTCGAAGTCTACGTCCACCGGCTGGCTTTCCAGATGCGGAGCCTGGCCGCGGAGGATGATCTGCTGCAGTTTTTCCGGGAATCCGCCGTAAGGAATGCCCAGTTTGCCGTCGAAGAAATCAACAACGGACTGCGGGAAGTCCAGGGTGTCGCCTTTGGCGTAAATGTCTTCTTCAGTAAGATGGTTCTGCACCATGAAGAGGGTCATGTCGCCTACCACTTTGGAGGACGGTGTGACTTTGATAATGTCGCCGAACATCATGTTCACTCTAGCGTACATGCGGCAAACTTCCGGCCACTGATCGCCCAGGCCCACAGCAGTGGCCTGCTGGCGCAGGTTGGAGTACTGTCCGCCAGGCATTTCATGCTGGTAGAGGGTGGTATTCGGATTTGCCATCTTCGCATCGACACCTGCATAGTAGGGGCGGACGCTCTGCCAGTAGCGGTCGATGGTTTCCAGAGCTTCGATATCCAGCTTCGGCTGGCGCGGGTTGTTCTGGAGCGCATAGTACATGGAGGTCATGGACGGCTGGCTGGTGCCGCTGGCAAGGGCACTGGTAGCCACGTCGAGGATGTCTACGCCGGCTTCTACCGCTTTCGCGTAGGTGTAAATGCTGCAGCCGCCGCCTTCGTGGGTGTGGAGGTGAATCGGCAGATCCACAGCGTCTTTCAGTGCGGAAATCAAAGTGTAAGCTGCTTCCGGTTTCAAGAGGCCGGCCATATCTTTGATGGCAATGATGTTGGCACCGGCATCTTTCATCTGCTTAGCCAGGTCGGTGTAGTACTGGAGCGAATATTTCTGGCGCTTCGGATCCATGATGTCGCCGGTGTAGCAGAAGCAAGCTTCGGCGATTTTTTCTTTCTTGCGGACTTCGTCGATGGTGACGGTCATATGGTTCAGCTGGTTCAGGCAGTCGAAGATACGGAATACATCGACGCCATTGTCAGCAGCCTGGTCAATGAAGTGGCGCACCACATTTTCCGGATAGTTGGTGTAGCCGACGGTATTCGCACCGCGGGTAAGCATCTGGAAGAGAATGTTCGGTGCTGCTTTTCTCATCTGGCGCAGTCTTTCCCATGGGCTTTCGTCCAGGAAACGGTACGCTACGTCGAAGGTCGCGCCGCCCCAGTTTTCAAAGGAGAAGAGCTGCGGCACATGAACGGCGGTGTAGTGGATGGCGTTCATGATGTCGTGAGTTCTCACGCGGGTAGCCAGGAGGGACTGGTGGGCATCACGGTAGGTGGTGTCCATGAACATGACTTCCTTCTGGTCCAGTACCCATTTCGCAAATTTATCCGGCCCCAGTTCGTCCAAGAGCTGGCGGGTGCCTCTCGGTGCTTCTTCTTTTTCGGCATCGAGGACCGGCGGCTGAGCGAAATTCGGTTTGTCCTGGTGACCGGCGCCGGCATAGCCATTGACGGTGATTTCGCCGATATAAGAGAGGAGCTTCGTGCCGCGGTCGGAAATCATATCCGGTTCCTGCAGGAGCCAGGGGTTTCTGTCGATGTAGTTAACATCGCAGAGGCCTTCCTGGAAATCGCGGGTGCGCAGCATGTTCTGGAGGAAATAAATATTGGTCTTCACACCGGAAATGCGGAATTCATCGAGGCAACGGAGCATCTTGTGGATGGTTTCCTTCGCATGAAGCGCATGAGCGGTGACTTTAACCAGCAGAGAATCATAGTACGGTGTGATGACAGCGCCGGTGTACGCAGTGCCCGCATCGAGACGGATGCCGGGGCCGCCGCCGGAACGGTACGCAATGATTTTGCCGGTGTCAGGCATGAAGTTGTTCTGCGGATCTTCAGTGGTGATACGGCACTGGATAGCCACGCCTTTGTACCAGATTTCATCCTGCTGACCGATGGCGATTTCCGGTCCGTCCAATGCGTAACCTTCCGCGATGAGGATCTGGCTCTTCACGATGTCCACATTGGTGATCATTTCGGTGACGGTATGTTCTACCTGCACGCGGGGGTTGACTTCGATGAAATAGAAATGCTTTTCATCCTGGTCTACCAGGAATTCTACGGTGCCGGCATTGATGTAGTTCACGTTCTTCATCAGTTTTACAGCGGCGTCACAGATTTCTTTACGGAGCTGCTGCGGCAGGGACCATGCCGGTGCCATTTCGATAACCTTCTGGTGACGGCGCTGGATGGAGCAGTCACGTTCGAAGAGGTGGATCACATTGCCATGTTCGTCGCCCATGACCTGCACTTCGATGTGCTTCGGGTTCATGATGCATTTTTCTACATAGACCTCGTCATCACCGAAAGCCATCTTCGCTTCCGAACGAGCACGGTTGTACGCTTCTTCCAGGTCTTCCATGCGGTCTACATTTCTCATACCGCGTCCGCCGCCGCCATTGACGGCTTTGATCATGACCGGGAAACCATAGGTTTCTGCGAAAGCTTTCACTTCAGAGAAATCATGGACAGCGCCATTGGTGCCGGGAATCATGGGGATCTTCGCCTTCTCTGCCTGGATGCGGGCATTGACTTTGTCACCGAACATGATGAGGTGTTCGACCTTCGGTCCGATGAAAATGATGCCTTCCTCTTCGCAGCGCTTAGCGAGCTTCGCATTTTCGGCCAGGAAGCCGTAGCCCGGATGGATAGCGTCTACATCGTGTTCCTTGCAGATACGGATGATGTCTTCAATGTCCAGGTATGCGTCGATCGGCTTATCCCCTTCGCCTACCAGGTACGCTTCATCCGCACGGTTGCGGTGAAGGGACAGGATATCTTCCTTGGAATAAATAGCCACGGTGCGGATGCCCATTTCACTGCAGGCACGGAATACGCGGATCGCAATCTCACCGCGGTTTGCTACCAGGACTTTACGAATTCGTCTCATGAAACTCTCCCTCACAATAAAAAAGAATGATTAGTAAACCATTCGGATACGCTTCTTTGCGTTTGATAGTACTATTTTACTAGCGCCGCCCGCGAAATTCAATAGCCCCCAATGAATTGGTATCAATTATATTTTCAATAAATAATATAAATGAAATGGAATTCCTTGATAATCATATTGATTAATAGGATAATATGTCGTAATTTCTATAGCTTAACAAATTCATTCAATAAATTTATAAGTTAAGAGGGATAAGGGATAGGGGATAAGGGATAAGGCGCGTCTTCCGCAATGCAACCGCGAAGCGGTGGAGGTTGGCTTTTTGCCAAACCCTCTTCTCTGAAGAGAGTGCCCGTAGGGCGGGTGATGCTTTGGGCGTGAGAAGCAGTGTGCCGCACCGCATCTCCTCACTGCGGTAAGCAAGCCTTATCCCTTATCCCCTATCCCTTATCCCTTTCCCCCAAATCAAAAACAGCTCCCGCTATCGGGGAGCTGCTCTCTTATTTCTTATAACTCCACAGCCTTTCTCAAAGCCATGAGATTTTCTTTCGGTGCCGACGGATTGACCACGCAGCCCGGGCCGAGGATGAGGCCTTTGCCTTCCACCTGGCTGATAGCGTCTTTCACGTGAGCGGTGATTTCTTCCGGCGTGCCTTCCAGGATGATGTCGTCATATTTCAAAACGCCATCGACGAAGTACGGCGCCGACTTGATGCCGGCCAGGAGGCACTTGTCTGTCAGAGCTCTTGCTTCTTTCAGCGACGGGAAGGTGTGGCGATCGTGCCAGTTCACGCAGTTGATCGGATAGTCTGCCACTTCCTTGAAATAAATATCTTCGCCGTGGATGTGGGCCACATTGAACCAGGTTTTCTTCGCGTAGGACTTGATGACCTGGAGATCATAGAACGCCGCAAATTCTTCGAACTGTGCCGGAGTCATCATAGGCTTCACTGCATTCTGGGTAGCGAAGAAGAATCCGTCTACGCCCGCGGCGATGTTGTAGCTCACGAAGTCCAGCGTGGTGGCAGTGATGGCCGCCAGGGCGTGATGCACAGCAGTGGGATTGGAAATCATATCTTTGAGAAGACGATCGCCGGCCATTTTCTTCAGCGTGGAGAATGGGCTGAAAATGGTCTGGATGATCGGCGTGCCGGCTTTGCGGCGCTTCACCAGTTCGCGGGCAAACTCCACCTGCTTGCCATAGGTCCCCTGGATGGCGGGGATCGCATGGACTTTGTCATAATCCGCTTCGGACTGGATAGCGAATTTCTTCACGATCGGTTCCTTGTGGGCATCACAGTAAATGGTGATCTGATTTCCGAAATCCTGGGTGCTGTAGAGGCCGAAGGGCATCATTTTGATGTAGTCAAAGTCATAAGTCTCCGTCAATTCCACTTCTGCTTCTGCTAAGGAAATGGGGTCCTGATCAAATTCCGACAGATGCATCCACGCGCCCACCGGCACGCGGTCCACATCCTTCAAAGCCAAAGCCGCTCTGATACGTTCTTCTCTATTCATACTTCCTTCCTCCTTCTGGAAATGGGATTTACTGGACTTATTATAGCATAG
>CAVHZP010000148.1:0-2948 GCA_963640485.1 bacterium
TTGCGCCATTGGGCCAGAAAGTCAGATGAAAAGCGATTTAATCAGTGTTTCCCTAGATAAGAAAAGAGCGATGACTTCCGTCACCGCTCTTTTTTGTTTTCTATTCCAATAACCCCTTCTGCCCCTTCGCTTTTTCCAGGGCTTCGGGAAATGTATTTCCGAAAAGTTCGTGAGTCACATACTCCGGCGCCAGGGCATCCACGATCCGCTTCGCCGCCTCCGTTTCAAAAGGATCGTGGCGATCCAGCGCGCACACATGTCGCATCAGAAGTGGCCAGTCCCATTCCTTTGGCACTTCCCTTTTGAAATGGCGCACGTAGTCACCCGATAGAGATTTGCTGAGATGGATGCCTTTGATGAGGGACGTCAGCTCTCCCAGATTTCCTGCCATCTTCTCTATATAGTCCGCCGCATCATCCTCCGTTTCCAAGGCCGGATTCGTCACCATGTAATGCCCAGTGTCAAAGAGGAGACCCGTATGAGCCGGGTCATCCAGCTCACTAAAAAAGAATTCGATGTTCTCCGGCTCCATATGAAAAAGCCCGGGCCAGAACAAATTCTCAAAGAGCACATAGACCCCGTCCGGGATGAGATGCCGCACCGCCTGATACACCTCTGCCGTGCACCGCAGCACGTCCCGGTCGCTGTGGTGAAAGCGCCAGGTGTAAGACTCTTCCACCGTATTCTCCTGCACATGCCACACCAGGTAATGGGGCTTCTCAGCCAGGGCTGCTTTTATATTACCTTTTATATGGGAAATCCATTTCTCCGGCGTATCACCGCCATAAAAAGCCGTCAGCGCCTCTCTATCCTTGAAATTCTTCGACAACGCCTCCTGATCTCCCAGATAGAAATCCATCCAGTAAGGCCAGTACTTGAGATGCACTCCCTGCGTCACATCCGCAAATGGCACCTCCGCTGCATTCGTCCCGTAAATCAAATTCTCTACCCCGTCAAAGCCCGCCCCATAGACCAGCGCTTCGATCTCCTCTTCCCGGTCCCCGGCCATGCGATAGTACGTCACCAGCTGCTTCATCGCTCCCCTCCTCTGCACGCGAAATCCATATTTCTTACATTGTAGCACAAAACGCTTTATTTTAAAAAGTTTTTAATTTGGAAATATATTTCCACTAAAAAACTCCCCTCGAAGCCTTCCGCTTGAGAGGAGTTTTTTAGGAAACAGCGCACGGTTACACAGTCACGCGGCGGTGAGCAAGCACCCAAACGCGCCCCTGACTACCGACTACTGACCACCGATCACTAAACAGATACCGTAATTAAATATTTTTCAGCGCCTGTTCCAGGTCTTCCAGCAAGTCATCCACATTTTCGATGCCTACGGAGATGCGGACGGTGCCCGGGGTGATGCCGGCATTCTTCTGGGCTTCGGCGTCCAGCTGCTGGTGAGTGGTGGAAGCCGGATGAACCACCAGGGACTTGGAGTCGCCTACATTCGCCAGGTCGGAGAAGATTTCCAGGTTGTCGATAAACTTTCTAGCTGCATCGAAGCCATCTTTCAGCTCGATGGAGAAAATGGAGCCGGCGCCCTTTGGCAGGTACTTCAGCTGCAGCGCATGGTACGGGGAAGATTCCAGGCCCGGATAGTTGACCTTTGCCACCTTCGGATGTTTTTCCAGGAATTCTGCCACCTTCTGTGCATTGTACACATGGCGTTCTACGCGGAGAGACAGGGATTCGAGGCCCTGGATGAAGAACCAGGAAGCGATCGGGGAAATCGCAGCGCCGGTGTCGCGGAGCACCTTCGCACGGATGCGGGTCACGAAGCCTGCGCCGGGGATGTCGGTGGCGAAGTTGATGCCATGATAGGACGCATCAGGAGAAGCGAAGTGCGGATATCTTTCCGGCTGGTTCCAGTTGAACTGGCCATTTTCAATGATCGCGCCGCCCAGCGTGGTGCCGTGGCCACCGATGAATTTGGTGGTGGAGTGTACCACGATATCCAGACCGTGTTCCAGCGGACGGAAGAGGTATGGAGTAGCGAAGGTATTATCGATGATTACCGGCAGGCCATGAGCGTGAGCGATGTCGCGGATGGCGTCGAAGTCCGGGATATTGATCGCCGGATTTCCCAGAGTTTCGATATATACAGCCTTGGTCTTCGGAGTGATAGCCGCTTCGATTTCCTCCGGCTTATCCGGATTTACGAAATGGGTGGTGATGCCCAGCTGCGGCAGGGTATCGGTGAAGAGTTCATAAGTGCCGCCGTAAAGAGTGGATGCGGAAACGATCTCATCCCCTGCGCCAGCGATGTTCAGAATCGCGTAAGTCACAGCTGCTGCGCCGGATGCCACAGCCAGGCCAGCGGTGCCGCCTTCCAGAGCAGCCAGTCTCTTTTCCAGCACATCCTGGGTCGGGTTCGTGAGGCGGCTGTAAATGTAGCCCGCATCTTTCAGCGCGAAGCGATCCTCTGCCTGCTGCGCATCTTTGAATACATAAGAAGTAGTCTGATAAATCGGCACCGCTCTAGCTCCGGTAGTCGGATCCGGCACCTGGCCTGCATGCTGCTGAAGAGTTTCGAAACGATAATTTTTCTTGTCTGCCATGATAATTTCCTCCTGAATGAATGTTTTTTACCTTTCTAACCCCCTTCCTCTGGAAGGGGGAGGGTATGGCGGGGCTGGCCCTCGCCATGCCCTCTTTCTTTTGAAATCAATTTGTATCCATGTAAGTAGTCGGTTTTGTAATCAGTAATCAGTGGTCAGTAATCAGTGCGCATTTCCCGCCAGTCCTACATAACGGTGCTATTTGCTATGTGGGACTGGCGCCAAATGCGTCCTGATTACTAATTACTGATTACTGATTACCAGCTACTAACCTCCAACATCGCACAATTCCCATTTTCTCCTCCTACACTGCTCTCATATCACGCAATAAAAAAACTCCCGTCCTGACTAGGACGAGAGACTCGTGATTCCACCTAATTTCAT
>CAVHZP010000148.1:3583-5329 GCA_963640485.1 bacterium
CGCGGATAATCGGAATCGTTGTCTCTGTGAGCACGTCTTCTTTCAGCTCCCCATGAACTTGGAGATAGTCGAAACCGGCCTTCTCGATCTCCTGCACCTGCTCTACCGTCGGCGATACCACCACCGCTACTTTTTTGATTTCCTTCTCTGCCGCCGCCATGATTTCCTTCGCCTGATCTATGGAAATATTCCGTTTACTTTTAGGAAAGAAAAGCACCATACCCATAAAGGCTACATCTTTGGCAGATACATAGCCGGCTTCCTTCGGGTCCGTGAAGCCGCAGATTTTGATTTGGGTTGTCATAGGAATTCCTTTTCATGAATTAGTAATCAGTAGTCAGTAATTGGTAGTCAGTCCGCGCTTAGCTGCCACCTTACATCTCTATGTACGCACCAGCGCCAAATGTGCCCTGACTACTGATTACTGATCACTGACTACTAAAAGGGGAAGCATTTTCAAAATTCATGCCGCCATATAATTTGATGCGGCGCACCACAACTCCACACTCCACACTTTTAATGACATCATCCGCCCTACGGGCACCTTCTTCTCAGAAGAAGGCATCTCACCTTACTACTCCGGTGACCACGTTGACGCGGATGGTTTCCAGGGACATGCCGGTGGTGTGCTCGATTTCCCGCTGGATCTTGTCGCGCATGGTGTGCACGGTTTTCTTGATTTCCAGGGGCGTGCCGCTGCGGATGGAAATATCCAGATGCAGAATGAGCCCATTCATCTGACTCTGGCTTTTTTCGCTGCTCACTTTGGTGATTCGCAGGCGGCGCATGTCTTTCACAGCGTAGCGCACCAGGTCGGCAATGACGCGGTCAGAGAAAGAGAGTTTGCCGTAGTAGCTGAAGACCGGGCGCACGACGGAACGCTCATTGTCCTCACTGAACCGCTTGGGCGCTTCTTTTTTCCGGCTGCGGAAAAATTTCAACGGGTCCACCAGGTAGCCTTTGAAATAGGGTTTCAGCTCCATGGTCGGCACGGGGATGACGTGCTTCCCTTCTTTGTAACGGGCTTCGTTAGCCATGAGCATTTCCTCCGGCCGCGCCACGTCTTCGATGCGGATGTATTTCACCGGCATATCGATGGTGAGGGCTTTGCAGATGGTCTGCACCATGCGATCTGAGGTACCCAGGATGAGCACCCGCTCGGGATTGATTTTCTGCAGCATGGTCCGCACATCATCCCGCTGCTCTTTGTCCCAGAAAATCGCGCGGCGCACGGCCTTGAGACGGCTCTCTTCCCTCTTCGCCGATTTCCCCGCTACGATGCGATTGTGATAAATCAAAATCCCGTCATCAATGATGCAGGACGCTTTATTTTCGTAAGCCACCACCAGGGCGCGGTCACTCTTCCCCGTGCCCGGCGGGCCGTAAAATGCAATAACTTCCATAGCTCTCCCAGCTTTCGTTTTTTATTTTATAGTATATAGGGAAATGGGAAATTTGTCATCTGGTTTAGTGGTCGGTAGTCGGTGGTTGGTAGTCAGGGGGGCTAGTGTTGCTGCCGCTAGTGCAAACATATCGGTGAAGCTCCTAGCTCCTAGCTGCTGGCTACTAGCCGGCTAGATAAACATCTCTCCAAAATACAAAGTGCGTCCCGCGATTAGCGGAAGTGGAACACACTTTGCTAACCGCTAACAGAGGACCAACCCCCGCCCTTCGGGCCCTCCCCCTTCCAGAGGAAGGAGGGTAGAAAATAAAAATTGTAGGATTCACTCAGCCCATCAGTGAGCC
>CAVHZP010000149.1:0-5316 GCA_963640485.1 bacterium
TCCTCGTCTTGCACCATTGGGCTGGTCAGAAATTCAGATGGCGATTTAATCAGTGTTTCCCTTGGCGGAATTGACTACGCAGCCAAATGCGTCCTGACTACCGACTACCGACTACCGACCACAAAACCGACAGCGTAAACCACGCAAAACAAAAAGCACCGATTTCACTCGGTGCTTTTCTCTCAAAACATTATTTTTTTTCCGGCGGTGGCATGTGGCGGCCGTCGTTTCTCTGGTGCTTGTCGTGTTTCTTATCCCAGTCTGCTTTGTTGTGCTTGTGGTCTTTCTTGTCCGGCTTGTACTGGTCTTTGTGATTTTCTCTGTACTCCTTTGTTCTGTGAGGAGGCGGAGCGGGGCGATCTTTCTTCATGTGACGCGGTGGAGGAGCCGGGTGATCTTTCTTCATGTGCGGCGGTTCGCCCTGGTGATCGTTGTTTGCCATGTAGAGGGAGATGCGATAGTCGCGGCCTTCGTCAGAAGCAGCGGAAGCGGTATTTCCGATAGCAGCTCCGGCGGTGAGAAGTGCGAGAGCAGCTGCGGCGATGAGTAAGCGTTTTTTCAAAGTAGTCATGATAAGTCTCCTTTCCGGCAAGGAGCTGGAGAGGTTCGGGCTGGTGCGTACATGTCGGTGATGCTTCTAGCTTCTGGCTACTAGCTGCTAGCCGGCTAGGGGAACAATTCACCGAAGCGCTAAGTGCGTCCCGCATTTAAGTTCAGCGAGAAAAAGTTTGCTGACTGTTAAATGCGCTACGCTGTGCGCGTGGCGTTTGTCGGTGAAGCTATTGCACTAGCCGGCTAGAAGCCAGCAGCTAGTAGCTAGAAGCGACATCGACATGTATGTGTGGCGGTATCACCACCAATGTGCCAGTTGCCTCCGGAACCTTCTTAGATCCTGTGCCATTCAATGCCATCGTCATCAGTGTGATGGCGTTTCTCCGGATTGTTTTTCTCTTCGTCTTTCTTGAGTTCTTCCGGATGAAGTTCATAGTATTTCTTTTCCCAGTCTTTGAGCTGGCGGCCCTGTTTCTGCGGCGCTGCCTGTTCTACTTCTTTCTGGGGCTTGGGCTGGCTCTTAGCGGAAACGGTGTCTCCGAAGAGGGCGCCGCCGGCGAGTGCCAGACCGGTGAGGGATGCGATGATGAGTACATTCAGTTTTTTCATGGTGAATTTTCCTTTCTTTGAAAACCGAAAACGGTATGGCGACTTTTGAGAGAGAAAAGCCGCCACTTTTCCTTGTACTCAGTATATATGTAAACTCAGTCAAATGGAAGGGGGCTTCTATTTGATTGAGGGATTTGAATGAAAGGGATAAGGGATAGGGGATAAGGGATAAGGGATAAGGACGTATCTGGCTGCGTAGTCAATTCTGCCAAGCTCTCTTTTCTGAAGAGGGGACCCGTAGGGCGGGTGATGAAAAGTGGGGAGTGATAATGCGTCCCGTCAAAATGTTTAGCAACGCAAGTCTGGGGATGAGCGGGTGCGAGTCCTTATCCCTTATCCCTTATCCCTAAGCTACGGCGCATTACAACTTAGACCTTGAAGAACCTACTGTGCCTGCTCACCCGACTCCTGCGGCTTTGCCTCCGCTTCCGGCGCTGGAGCGGCCGGTGCTTCTTTCGATTTCATTTCCTTGCGGGGGCGGTTGTCTTTGTCGTGATGGGATTTCTCGTCCCGTGGGGGGAGGCGGCGATCGTCTTTCAGGGGCGGGCGGTCTTTCTTGTCTTTCCGTCCGAAGTCTTCCATGATTTGTGGGCGGCAGACTTGCACCCAGTTCTTGTAGGTTGCCACGTCGTTCACCATGAAGGAAACGGCGGCGGTCATCATGGCCACCATGGCGAGGGCGATGGAAATTACAATTTTTTTCATTTGCCTTCACCGCCTTTCTCGAAAGTTTCTTTGAGTGCCTTGCTCCCTTCGAGGCCGATGAAGAGGATCGAGAGGGAGGAGAAGAGACCGGCGGCGCCGATGGAGATCATGGTGATGGGATGGAGTCCCGGCAGCGGCGGCAGTCCCGGCAGGGGAGAGAATTCGATATTCAGGAGGCACAGCACCAGGACGGTGGCGGCGAAGAGAATGATCGAGAGTGCCAGGCCTGCGGCGTAGAGGATGCGGGCGGTGAGGAGTGCTGCGCTTCCGGCGGCGCCGGGGAGGTGGGGGCTCACTTCGTCCCATTTCTTTTCGATGGTCTTCGCTGCGCCTTCAGCGGCTTCTTTCGCCGAGCCGGCGAGTTTCTCTGCCTTCGTCCGTTCGTCTACCATGCCTTCGGACTGGAAGGATTCGTAAATGTCTTTCGGGCTGCCAAGTTCTTTGGCGATGGCCTCTTCCGTGAGGCCTCGTGCCATGCCTTCTTCGAAGTGGGCTTCGTAGTCCGCGAGGATTTCATTTACCTCGTTGGTCTTTGCGTTTCTGAAATAGTATCGCAAGAGATCCAAAAATTCTGTCTTATTCATGAAGCTCGCCTCCTTCAGAGAGCAGTTTCTTTACCGCTTTGTTAAATTCCATGAGTTCTTTCAGTGATTCTTCGTATTCGCTCCGTCCTGCGTCGGTGATGCGATAATATTTCCTGGGCGGCCCGTTATGGGATTCGGCTAAGTAGGTGTCCACCAGGCCGTCTTTTTTGAAACGGTTCAGCAAAGGATAAATCGTCCCCTCTGACATTTCAATGTATTTGGAAATCTCAGTGACCAGTTCGTAGCCGTAAAAGTCCTTGCGGCGAAGCATGGAGAGAACCACAATCTCCATGACGCCCTTCTTGAGCTGGATGTTCATAGCGGCTCCTTTCTGTGAAATTGTGTGGTAAAGGGAATTGACTTAGGGTCTATTTCCTTTGTTGGTACTACTATACCACAAGGTACTTTGCAATGCAAGGTACTAAGTTATAAAATGGTGGAAATATTTTTTGGGGGAGATGGAGGGATAGGGGATAGGGGATAGGGGATAAGGCGTGTACTCCGCAAGTGAGGAGTGAGAAGTGAGGAGTGAGGAGTGGTGGTGCGCCGCAGCAAATTGGAAAGCGGCGCAAAGTTTTGAAATAGGGACGCGCGTACCTGCTTTCCCACGTCCGTGAACCGTTTACCGTATAACCGTTTACCGCTCCACCTCCCGCTATCATATGCATGCTCGGATTACGGTGACACGGTAAACGGAAAACGGCAATGAGGCCGCAGGTAAACGCGCTGACTCTTCAAACTCGCGGCGCTTCTTAATTTGTGCGCCGCACCTCCACTCCTCACTCCTAACTCCTCCCTCCTCACTTTCGCTGGCATCATCCGGCCTTACGGCCACCTTCTTCAAAGAAGAAGGCAGATACGCATCTCCCGCTACAGTCAACTGTGCCCCGACTACTGACCACTGATTACTGATCACTAAATCGATAGCGCCAACCCCTCCACCTAATTTCCCATTGACAAACCCTCTCTCGTCCTGTATACTATGCCCATATTCAAATTGAAGTACATGCTGTGAACGAGACGAGAGCTGATTATTAGCCTCAGAGAGCCGGCGTATGGTGAAAGCCGGTGCGAAAGATCTGCAATCTATCACTCGTGAGCTTCTTGGCCGAAGGTAGTAGGTCAAGGCGGAGGTCCCCGTTACGGATAAGCCATGAAAGTATAATGCAGGGTGGTACCGCGAATTCGCCCCTGTCCCATAGTGGACAGGGGCTTTTTGATACCACCAAGGCACTGAGTATAAATGCAAGGTGGTACCACGCAGAAGCGTCCTTGCCCGTAAGGGGCAGGGACTTTTTTATTGGGTATCGTATACGAATCATGGCAAGCGATAAACCGGAGTGGTACCGCGCTACGCGCCTCTGACTGTGAAAGCAGTTGGAGGCGTTTTGTTTTTTAGTAGTCGGTAGTGGGGAAGCAGGAAAATGCGCCCGACTACCGACTACCGACCACCGACCACCGACTACGGCTCACCGCTACTGCATCGAATTCGTTCAGTATTGTACATTCCACTAAAACATAAGGAGAGAAATAAAAATGGAAATGAAAAAAATGATGAAGACCGCAGGTTTGGGATTGATGCTGGCCGCTGCTATGGCAGGGCTCACCGGTTGTGGCGGGGAAGAGAAGAAGGCAGCGTCTACGGCAGCAGCCGGTGCGAAGGTGGCGAAGGTTGGTTTCCTGAATGGCACCACCGGCGGCGTGGCTTCTTATGGCCTGGCGGAGAAGGAGGGTTTCGACCTCGCTGTAGAGGAAGTGAATAAGGAAGGGAAAATTCATTTCGATGTAGAGATGGCGGACACCAAGGGCAATGTGCAGCAGTGCGTGAACGCGGCGCAGAAAATGATCGCTGCGAAAAAAGTGCTGGTGGTAGGGCCGCTGATTTCCGGCGAATACAAAGCCGTAGGCCCGCTGTTCCAGCAGGCGAAGATCCCGCTTCTCGGCGCGGCAACCACCGCGGAAGGGCTCATCGAGATCGGCGACTACATGTTTAGAAACTGCGTGCCGGAATCCCAGAATATTCCCCAGACCGTGAAGAAGACTCACAAACTGCTGGGCTACAAAAATGTGGCGGTCCTCTACTCCAACAACAACGAGCACCAGGTGTCCGCGTATAAAACTTTCGTGAAGGCTCTCGAAGCGGAAGGCGTGAACATTGTGGAAACCGAAACGTTCGCTGACAAGGACACCGACTTCAATGCCCAGCTCACGAAGATCCAGGCAGCGAACCCGGACGCTGTCATCGTGGCAGGCTATTACCAGGAAGGCGGCCTGATCTTGAAGAAGATGAGAGAAATGGGAATGAACCAGCCGGTCCTCGGGGACAATGGTTTCGTTTCTCCGGAACTGATCAAGATCGCCGGCGCGGCTGCTGACAATGTATACGTGTCTTCCATGTGGTCCGCTGACCGCGACAGCCAGGCCACCAGGGATTTCGTGAAGAACTTCAAAGCAAAATACAACCACGACCCGGACAACTTCGCCGCTTGCGCTTATGTTTCCGTGAAGCTCGCTGCGAAAGCTATGGAAGATGCCGGCACCACCACCGACTCCCAGAAAGTCAGAGACGCTCTGGCAAACGTGAAGAACTTCGAGTCTGCTGTAGGCCCCATGAACTTCAACAACTCCGGCGATCCGGAAGTGGACCTCGTCCTCCTCAAAGTGGAAGGCGGGAAATATGTGACCCTGAACTAAAATAGAAATCAAAAAATCCCGTCCAGTGATGGATGGGATTTTTTATTGGGGGTTAGTAGTCGGTGGTCAGTGTTTCCCTTGCGACTGCTTTCTTGCTATGTTTCATTGGCATTAAAAGCGTCGCCCCTTGGAGAAGGGGCCGCCCAATAGGGCGGGATGGAATGCGCCGAAG
>CAVHZP010000150.1:0-5240 GCA_963640485.1 bacterium
GTATGGCTCTTGATTTTTTTGATTAACCAATTTACACCATTATACAGACATTATCCCCTTGGTACAATATTGGATATGCAATTGGCTCCTCGGTGGGCAATAGTCCTGCGCAGAGTGACAAAGACTTTTGGTATGATCAGAATTGTAATTTTAACAATATAAGAAAAGTGGTGGTATTCGTTCAAATTCCGCAGCAAAATGCTATGTATATTGGGGATCCAGATATCGTTGATGAATATGAAGCTTTTTCGCAAGAGCAACTGAGTTCAGTGTTGACCATTCATAGGCTCCGAGATGTATCAAATGGTTTTTCGCAACAAGTGCCCAATACCTATGCGAATCAAGAGGAATGGAATGCGGCATATTCACGGTATTTACAAATGCACTATGATGGCATACTTTTGGTGAATATTTATGCCTACTATCAAAATGGATTATATGGAAATGTTTTTATGGATTTTACATTGATGGATTCTTCAGCACAACGCAAGCTTTTGTATTACAAGGATATGCGAATGAATGCGCCTAGGTCTACGATTGTGGGGATGATCAAAAGAATTACAAAATCATTTAAGGGGAAAATAGAAAAAGTTAGAGGATAAGTTTACGAGCAAATTTTTTTGAACTAAATGGTACATTCAGTGGCTCATTGGCAGAGTGCCAGCGGGCGGAGTGGATGCGAATGATATTTTGCTAAGCATGGAATGGGAGGAGATGGAATGATGGATATGCCAAAGACTGCAAGCCCTAAGAAGGAAGAAACTCTTATGGAACGGTTCTTTAGTGCCGATGGACGTTTGAATCGAAAGCCGTATATCATTAGACTTTTGATATTGAATTTGGTGGCTTTGTGTATCGAAGTGTTTGGTATTCTTACGGGGGTAGATGCAGCGGCTGGTGGATTTATTAAATTTGTCCAGTTTATATTGGTTACGGTTCCTGGCATTATGCTTATGATCCGAAGACTTCACGACTTGAATCGCACCGGCTGGCTGTGGTTATTGTGCTTTATTCCCTTGATCAATTTTGCATTAATTGTATATGTCCTCGCTTTCAAAGGAACCACGGGGCCTAATCGATTTGGCCCGGATCCATTGGAATGAGAGGAGCGCTGTGGTGGATTATTTCTTGAATTAAAGATTGTAGAGCAGAGGGCTGGGGCGACTGGCTCTCTTTTTTATTTCTGGAATCCATGGGAGTTTTATTGTAATGGGCGTGTGCCGGGGCAATTGTGTTCGGCCTGGTCGGCGTGGGTGTCGGGTATCTGGGTACAGGGGGTTATGAATATTTTGCATGTAATGAAAAAGGACCGCCCATCGGAAGGGACTTCCTGTGGGCGGTTCTTTTTGCGTGCTTTGTGCTATTGGTTTGGTAGTCGGTAGTCGATAGTTGGTGGTTGGGGCGCTTGCCGAGAGTGGAGTGTGGAGAGTGAAGAGTGGAGTGGTGGTGCGGCGCAGAAATTAAAAAGCGCCGCGAGTTTTTGAAAAGATAGGAGGAGGGGGGGACTTCCAGCAAGAGTTTCCCCTTTTTCCGCTATGGCAGAATAGATCCTTCGGCTGCGCGCAGGATGACGATGTGAAGATAGGATAGAGATAGATAGCATGCGCCCTGCGGGCACCCTCTTTCGGGGAAAGAGGGCAAGAGCGAGGGAGTAGCCAAACGTGCACGGATTGCTGACTGCGTCAGCCAACCTCCACCGCAAGCGGTTCCCCTCCTTCCGGAGGAAGGAGGTTAGAAAAAAGGAAACGCGGCCCGACTACCGACTACTGACTACCGATTACAAAATCAGCAGCGGATTTCTTCCGATAAATACTAGAAAAATTCAAGTGCATGTCTTGAATTTTTAAATTGGATTCTATGTTTCTGCGTGTTAGAATGGGGGCAATATGTGGGTAATGATTAGAAATTACCATCAGGAAATATGGATTCTATTTTACAAAATTAAAAGTATCGAATGATTTATGAGTAAATCGTTCCCAGGCGAACCCGTATTTCCTCAAAAGAATTCATAGGAGGTCATGATGAGAAAAGGGTTAGCTATTGCATTGAGTGCGGTTCTTCTGATGGGGCTTTCCGGTTGCGGGAGTGAGGTAAAGCCGCAGTCGGGGACGGTGGCGCAGAAGGTGGCAGAGGCGCCGGTGAAGGAGGATTTCAAGGCGCTGACGGAAGTGAAGCAGGGGCAGAAGAATGTGTACGCTGTGGTGAAGGCGTATCATAATCCGTACTGGCAGGAAGTGATGCAGGGGATGAAGGCGGCCGGCGAGGCGGCGCATGTGAATGTGTACGTGGGCGGCGTCTTGAACGATGGGAACTGGGAAGTGCAGAAGGATATGATCAAGCACATCGAGGATAATCAGATCGATGGGCTGATCCTGGGCACGGCGGACAGTCTTCGCATGTCGGAGGTGACGAAGGAAATCCGGGATAAGAAGAAGCCGGTGGTCCTGGTGGATACGATGCTGAATACACAGGATTATGATGCGGCGTTCCTGACGAATAATTTGAAGGCAGGCGCAGAGGCAGCAAAGAAGATGGTAGCGCTTCTGAAGGAGAATGGCGTTTCCGAGGAGGATGACATCACCGTGGGGATCCACGTGAGCAATCTGTCGAGCCGTACGGAGTCGGAGCGTCTCGATAGCATCATTGCGAATTGGTACGGTATCGCGCCGCGGCATTGGAAGATCGATAGCCAGTATATGGTGAATTTCGGGGACAATAGCATCGGCGAGAAGCTGGTGCTGGATAATCTCCACACGAAGCAGAACATGAAGGCGATTTTCGCCGTGAATAATAACTGCACCAATGTGACCATGCAGGCGGTGATGAAATTGGGCCGCAAGGATGTGTCGGTCATGGGCTTCGATATGAGCGATGTGGTAAAGGAAGGCATCGAGCGCAAGGAGTACAAGTTCGCCACAGTGATGCAGAATCCGCATAAGATGGGCTACGAGGCTGTGAAGGTGGCGGCAGCGGCTATGGCAGGAAATCCGATCAGTGAGCGGGATGTGGATACGGGCTCTGCGATTGCGGATGAAGGAAATCTGAAACAGATGTTGGATGCTGCAAAGAAATAAGGGAAAGGTAAAAGACGATGGCTTTTGTGGCTGTCGTCTTTTTGTTTTTTGTGTGGTTTGACGCTATCGGTTTAGTGATCGGTAGTCAGTGATCAGTGGTCAGGGCGTATTTGACCTTTGTGAGAGATGCCCTGCTTATGGCTAGGGAACCACTGATTAAATCGTTATCTGAAATTATACTGGAATTTTTATGCAAGACGAGGAAAGGAAATCCGAGAATAGTGAGCTATTTGAGGATTTCCTTGACGAAGTATTGCTTAAAAATTCGTATAATTTCTGATTCTTCGATTTAATCAGTGTTTCCCTAGTGCCGGGGGATGCGCTTGCGGCGCATTTCTATCCTCCGCTATCGCGCGCCCCTTCTCCAAGGGGCTACTCTCTTACGCCAGCCTAACAATCTGCTTCAAGCTGCAGCATTAAAATCCTTAACTTAATAGCATTGCTCTTTCGGGGAAAGAGGGCAAGAGCGAGTGATGCCATGAGGGGGAAGGGATTTCCTGTTTTCTTCTCGCAATGCCTTGATTTCCTTATCTTGAAACAGCCTAGGGGGAGCGCTTATAATATAGGTATTATTTTATAGAAATGGGTGATCATATGGCTATGAATTTTGATATTCCTGATGTGTCGGAGTCGGCGGCTAAGGCGGTGACCGGCGGGAAGCGGCGGAAGCCTCGCAAGGCGGGGGCGCTTCGGCTGGGGGATTCCTTGAAGGTGGTGTCTCATCACTACACTTGCACGGAAGAGAGCAAGGACGAGGACAAGGGCATCGCGTTTTATTCTCTCTCGGAAGGGGAGGAGAAGGCGTCTTTCTATGGCAGCGAGGTGTCGCTGATCGGTGTGTGCGTCCACCGGAAGAAGGTGGCGGCGATTTATATGGAAATCCCGGCAGGAAAGCGTGGGGATTTCGTGAAAGCTCTCACTGCGGAGGCAGGCGAGGGGACGCCGTCGTCGGCGATGGATGTGTTTGCTGATACGGTGACTTCTATCTTTGTCACGAAGCCGGGGAAGGGCGAATCGGTGTGCACCATCGCTTTGATGGATAGCGAGGAGGCGAAGGCACTGTCGGACCAGGCGGCGGTGGAAGCGGAAGAGAAGGCGCAGGCCAAAGGGCCACTGGCGAAGCTGTTCTCTACGTTCTTCGACCCGGTGGGGCGCATGAGCCGGAAATCTTATATCCCGAAGATGCTGATCATGGGCATTCCGGCGGTGGTGATGTTTGCCTTCACCTGTTTCCGTCCGGAATTGTTCGTGGGCGATGCGAATGTGTATATCATGACGTTCCTGATTCTGGGAACGCTGTGTTTTATTTCTCTCATCAGCCTGGGCATGCGCCGCATGTCGGATATGGGGTTGTCCCATCTGTATTACTGGGCATTCTTCGCGGTGCTCTTTGCCATCAATCAGCTGGGCGGCGGCGTGCTGGGCTCCGAGCTCAACGCGACGCGGCTCACAGCGGTGATTTTCATGGCGGCTATTATTCTGCTCGCCTTCTTCCCCGGGGAGAATAAGAAGAATAAGTATGGGCCGGTGCCGAAGGATTGAGGGAATGGGGCCAGTGGTTTAGTAGTTAGTAATTAGTAATTAGTGTTCAGTGGCTAGGGCGCGTCTTCCAAGTGTGGAGCGTGAAGAGTGGAGTGTGGAGTGGTGGTGCGCCGCATCAAATTATAAAGCGGCGCAAGTTTGGAAAGAAAAACGCATTTTCCTGTTTTCTCACTGGCGTAGACCGTTTTTTCAAATAGCGATCAAAAGAGCAATCAAAAAACCTGCAGAGCGATTTCTGCAGGTTTTATTTTTTTGGAGGCGGTGCCCGGAGTTGAACACGGGGATAAGGGGCTTGCGGGCCCCATGCCTTAGCGCTTGGCTACACCGCCATTGAAAAAGTAGGTATAGTATATCGCATTTTTTCGAAATGGTCAAGGGAATGGGGGCGCGTTTGACGCTGGAGGCAGTTGGGGTGTTTGGGGCTAGTGCTGAGGGATGTGCCGGCGGCGCATAAGTGAAATTCTGTTTTTTCTCGCCCGGAGGGCGGTTGTTCGGTTTACAGTGCCCCCTTTGGGGGAATAGGTGGGACCCGTAGGGGACCAAAGGGGGTGTATTTCTCGAACGTAGTGGAGGTTGGCTTGTTTTCCTTCGGCCGTCAGGCCGGTTATTTGGTTTTATTTGCGA
>CAVHZP010000151.1:0-5222 GCA_963640485.1 bacterium
GTCGGTAATCGGTAGTCGGTACGCGCGTACCTGCTTTTCAAAAGTAGCGGCGCTTCTTTATTTGCGCGTCGCATTCCGCTGTAGCCCTCTTCCTTCGGAAGGGGGAGGGCCCGAAGGGCGGGGGATAGGCGAGGCAGCAGCCAAGTGCGTTCCGCAATGAGCGGAAGCAGGAAATAATTTGATGACCGCTAAATGCGTAAGCTTTGTGGCGATAGCGCTATCGACAAGTTGGTGCAGTAGCCGACTAGCAGCCAGCAGCTAGCAGCTAGAAGCGACGCCACTATGTACGCATTAGCGGTTTTGCACCATTCCCCTCCATATCCCATAGACGTCAGCGATGGCCCAGCCTATGGGGATGGAGAGCCAGATGCCGGTGACGCCCAGGGCGGGGATGGCGGAGAGGGCGTAGGCCAGGATGACGCGGCTGCCCAGGGAGAGGATGGTGAGGATGACGCTCATGCCCGGCTCTTTGATGGCGCGGTAGTAAGCGTAAAGCATGGAGAGGATGCCGATGCCCACGTAGCAGGCGCCTTCGATGCGGAGGTATTCGGCGCCGATGGTGATGATTTCCTCACTGCCTTCGGGGACGAAGATGGCCATGAGGTCGGGGGCGAAGAGGTAAATGAAAGCGCTGATGACGAGGGCGAAGGAAATAACCATTTTTGCCGATGCCTTCACGCAGTCCATGATGCGTTTCTTATTTCCCGCGCCGTAGTTTTGAGCAACGGCGGTGGAGAAGGCGTTGCCGAAGTCCATGAGCGGCGAGTAGGCGAGGGTGTCGATCTTGACGCCGGCGGCGAAGGCGGCCATGACCACGGTGCCGAAACTATTGACCAGGCCCTGCACGAGGAGGATGCCGAAGTTCATGATGGACTGCTGCAAACTGGTCAATAGGGACAGGTGCGCCATGTGGTGGAAAATTTCGCTGTCCCAGCGGCGGTATTTCTTTTCCACCAATAAATCTTTCCGAGTTGCCAGCACATAGAGAGCGATGCCGATGCCGGAAATATATTGTGCCACTGCTGTGGCGATGGCGGCGCCGGCGACGCCCCAGTGGAAGGTGAGGATGAAGAGCAGGTCCAGCGCTACATTGAGGAGCGCCGAGATGATGAGAAAGAGGAGGGGAATCACCGAATTTCCCACGCCTCGAAGCAAGGCGGCGAAGTAATTATAGAGAAAGACCGCCGGGATGCCGGTGAGGATCCAGAGAAGGTATTCCCGGAAAGGCGCGGAGACCGCCGCGGGGATTTGCATGAACGCGGTGATTTCGTCCAAGAGCCCGTAGGAAATAAGGGTCAGGAAGAGCGAAAGGGCGCCGATGGATAGGAAGGAAATATAAATGGATTGCTTCAGGAGTGCGAAATTTTTCTGTCCGAAGCACACGGCGTAGTACACGCTGCTCCCCATGGTGAGGCCGATCAAGATAGACGTAATGAAAATCATCAACGTGTACGCGCTCCCCACCGCCGCCAAAGGCGCCTCGCCCAGATAGCGTCCTACAATCAGCGTGTCCACCACATTGTAAAGCTGCTGAAAAATATTTCCCGCCATCAGAGGCAAAGAAAAAAGCAGTATCTTGCGAGAGATACTGCCGGTGGTAAAATCAAAATCTTTTGTCATATGCTTATTCTCCCATTTCCTTCTATTATGAAGGGAATGGAGGGGAAAGGCAAGGGGGAGAAGGGATAAGGGATAAGGCGGGCTAGTGCGGCTACCGCCAGTCGCATATGTCGATGCAGCTCCTAGCGGCTAGCTGCTGGCTGCTAGCCGGCTAGTGTACCAACTGGTCGATAGCGTTAGCGCCACAAAGCTTCCGCAATTAGCAGTCAGCGAAATATTTCTTGCTTTCGCTTATCGCGGGACGCACTTGGCTGCCCAGTGAGATGTTTCCCTAGCCGACCAGTAGCTAGTAGCTAGCAGCTAGGAGCTGCATCGACATGTACGCACCAGCGGTAGAAGCACTACCGTCTCAGCACATACCCATAGGCGTGTTTCCTATCATCTTCCCCGTCTTCCACGTAGACGCCCTGGAGTTCGGGGGCGAAGCCGGGGAGTTGGTTGATGCCTTCCACCAGGTGGCGGAAGTAGTCCACGGCGGTGCGGGTCCACACTTCGCCGGGGTGGACGCAGAGGATGCCGGGGGGATAGGGGAGGGCGCCTTCCAGGGCGATGCGGCCTTCCGCTTGTTCGAGGTCGATGAGTTCGCCGTGGCCGCGGATGTATTCGCCTTCCGCTTCGATGGGGCTCATGGCGTAGGGCGGGAGGTAGTCTTTGAGGAACAGTTTCCGCTGCAGGTCCGACATATTTCTTTCTTTATAGAAATCGTGCATTTCCTGGCAGAGCTTGCGGATGGTGTAGCCCTGGTAGTGAGTCTCGTAGTGTTCGTAGACCAGGGGCAGCACTTTCTCCATGGGCGCGTCTTCGTCGATGAAGGTTTCGAAGCGCACCAGCGCATCCACCAGACGTTTCATTTTCTCTTCCGACTCTGCCGGAGTCAGGAGGAAAAGGATATCATTCAAATCACATTTCTCAGGAATCAGGCGATTTTCCCGCATGAATTCCGCCACGATGGCGCCGGGGATGCCGAAGTCTTCATAGTCACCGGAAATAATGTCGATGCCCGGAGTGATGAGCATGAGTTTCATGGGGTCCAGGAAATATTGGTTGCCACTGTATCCGTGGAAGCCGTGCCAGGCGGCGCCGGGCTTGAAGGTCCAGTAGCGGCGGTCGGAGGCGATCTGGTCCGTGTGGCCGTCTTCCCATTTCTTGGTGCCGATGTAGTCGGGAATGAAGGGGCGGATGTAGTGACAACGGGCGAGGATGTCTTTGCGGACGCGGATGCTGAGGAGCAGGGCGTCGCGCCACAGTTTCTTTCCCGCTTCGCCTTCGTGGATCTTCGCGTTGATATCCAGCGCCGAGAAGAGCTGGTAGAACGGCGACGTGGTGGCGTGCATCATGAAGGCGTTGTTCATGCGCTTGTGGGGCACGTAGCGGTCCTGGCCGCGGATGTGGGCGTCTTTCTTGTGAATCTGGGAGGTCATGGAGAAACCGGCCTGCTGCTTGTGCACCGACTGGGTGACGAAGATGCCCGGGTCATCGGGACCCAGGTCCAGGAGCAGCGGGCTGGCGTCATTCATCATGGGGATAAATTCTTCGTAGCCCACCCAGGCGGAGTCGAAGAAAATATAATCGCACAGGTGGCCGATGCGTTCCACGATTTGCCGCGCGTTGCCGATGCAGCCGTCGTAAGTGCCCAGTTCGATGACGGCGAGACGGATGGGGCGGTCCTCCTGAGCTTTCTCCGGATTTCTTTCAGCGATGAGGGTGCGGATGTAGTCCTCCTCTAAGCAATGGGACGGGATGCCGCCGATGGAGCCGTAAGCGTTGCGGGCGGTCTCCAGGTACACCGGCACCGCGCCGGCGAGGACCAGAGCGCCCAGGTCGATGGACTTGTGGTTATTTCTATCGTAAAGCACAATGTCGCCGGGAGCGAGGACGGCGTTGGTGACGATCTTATTGGATGTGGAGGTGCCATTCAAGACAAAATAGGTTTTGTCTGCGTGAAATACTTTCGCCGCGTGCTTCTGCGCCGCCAGCGCCGGCCCTTCGTGAATGAGGAGATCCCCCAGGTCGGCGTCAGAGCTGCAAAGGTCCGCGCGGAACACATTGGGACCGTAGAAATCATAGAACGCTTTCCCCGCCGGATGTTTCTTGAAGAACGCACCGCCCTGGTGCCCCGGCGTGTCGAACTGGTCATTGTGCCGCGCCACGTACTTGGTGAGGGTGTCGAAGAAAGGCGGCAGCAAGTCTCTCTCATATTGCGCCGCGCCGCGGAGAATTTTTTTCTTCCACGACGCCTTCTCTTTGATGGCCAGGGAAATACAGGAAATCTCAGACACATTTTTCGCGGCGGCGAGGCCGGTTTCCAAAAGGAAAAGCGGAATCCCGAAGGCGTGAATGGTGTCGTAGGAGGCGGGGATGCTATCCTGGCTGGTCATCACCACCGCGGATACCTCCGTCAAGTCTGCGCCATCCAAGCGGGTGAGCTTGGCGGTGTCAATGGAAAGTCCCAAATCCATCACCCGATCGGTGACGGCAATTTTCAATGGTTTCAAAAGAGTCCCTCCTTTGTTGGTTAGTGGTGACTACCGCTAGATGTTTTGTAATCAGTGATTAGTAATCAGTAATCAGTGATTAGTAATCAGTAATCAGTAATCAGTAATCAGTGATCGGGACGGGTTTCCTTAGTCCTAACATGTGCCCTGATTACTAAATCGATAGAGGAATCATCGAGAATGAGGAAACCGTTAGATGCGGCCTGACTACTGACCACTGATTACTAAAACCATAGCGGAATCTTCGCGGATGAGGATGCATGGATGTGCCACTTAAAACTACGTTATTATAGTGACGAATACTTCTCTATGTCAATATGGAAAATGAAGGAAATAGAAGGAAATTTGAGGACTTCACAGGAAGTCACATGGAAATCGTACACCATTCCAATCTATCCGTATCTATCATTACCTATCATGACCTATCGGGAGCTATTCGGAAATATTGGCCGGTGAGAGGCCGAGAGGGGCTGAGAGGGGTGAAAATAGGGGAAGTGGTTTGGTAATCAGTAATCAGTGGTCAGTGGTCGGGACGCATTTGCCTGCTTTCCCACTACCGTTTATTGCCTCCTTGGACGATGTCGGAATTGTCGCGAATGAGGAATCAGTCAGACGCGTCCCGACCACCGACTACCGATTACTAAACTGATGGCGGAGCCATCGCGAATGAGGAAGCAGTCAGACGTGGCCTGACTACCGACCACCGACCACTGACTACTAAACCAATAGCCCTATCTCCTATCCCTTATCCCTCGCCCTTCCTTATGCTATAATGACAAGGAAAATGATTCGATTTCAAAAAGGAGAGGCCATGAAATTACTCCGGGTGACGCTATCGGGATTCAAATCCTTTGCAGACAAGACGACTATAGATTTTTCGGAAGGCATGACGGTGATCGTGGGCCCCAATGGCTGCGGGAAGAGTAATATTTCCGATGCGGTGCGTTGGGTTCTTGGCGAGCAGAATGTGCGAAATATTCGCGGGCAGAAGGCGGAGGATATTATTTTCTCCGGCTCCGAGACCCGGGCGCCGAAGAATGGGGCTGAGGTGACGTTGGTGCTGGACAATAGCGCCCACGAGCTGGCGCTAGACACTACAGAGGTGGC
>CAVHZP010000152.1:0-5221 GCA_963640485.1 bacterium
GACAGAAGCTCTTTCTTCTCTTCCATGGTATTCTCCTATTTTATATCTTCTTCATTATCTCCCCCCTTCCTTTGGAAGGGGGAGGGCCCGAAGGGCGGGGGTTGGCTCCTCTTTCCAAGAGCGCTCCCATTTCTTTTAATAAAAAAAGGCTTGCAAACGATGCAAGCCCCTCTACGGTTCATCAGAAAGTATTCATATATCTTCCGAGTACCAGGCAGAGCACAGCAAAAGCGATGCCAAATACCACAGTGAACTTGGAAAGAACTGCATCCTTACCTCTGGTCTTACCGCCCACAGCACCTTCTGCGCCGCCGCCCATGGCAGAGCCCATGCCAGCCTGCTTCGATTCCTGTGCGACTACAACTACAATGACCAGTAAAGAAACAACCATTGTTAAACCAATCAAAAAATACTTCACCGTAAATCCTCCTCTGCATCTGCCCAAAGGCAGACCGGTCTTTCGAAACTAAAAGCCAATATCAGAATTATTTTATACCAATACGGCGGGCTGGTCAATGGGGGAAGTGAAAGAACGCAAGGGATAAGGGGGGCATGGGACAAAGGGGCAAGGGATAAGGGATAAGGGATATGGGATATGGGATATGGGATATGGCGCATTTGGCTGCTGTCTCACTATCGACTGTACCGAAAGAGAGAATCGTGAACAGTAATCAGTGGTCGATGGTCAGGGCACGCGGAATTGTAGCGAAAGTTTTTTCCACTTTCCTCTATCGCTAATAGATTCTTCGACTTCGCTCAGAATGACGAGATTGGATGATCATTTAGGAAACCACACGCAAAAGCCTCTTGCAACGGGCCCGCCATTTCCGTACTATAAAGTGGAAATAGCAATAGTCACAGGAGGTGCTTTATGACTACATTAGAATCGCAAAATCCAGAAGAATTAAAACTAACGGAGCATAAAGAGCAAGAGACATTTCGCTTGACAATTACCGCTAAGGAAGTGAACTCCACCGAGTCCACTTTCACAATGGAAAATTTGAGTGTTGGCGACAATTATAAAATAGTAGACGCCTACTTCCAAACGGCCGCTGGTGAGATCATTCATCAAATCCCCATTAAAGGGAAACAGGCTATATGCAATCAGACATTGCCTCGCATCGCCTTTCAGCGTTTCGGAGAACAAATTGCTGCTTTGTCAGAAAAAGAGAAAGCGAATTTCCCCATTTGCCGGTACGAGTCGAAACAGAAAATTATCCGCGGCATCTATTCATCCATAGAAGAATTTGAGACGCACAGCGGATACAATCCGGGAAGATTCGCCTCCATCTTCAAATATGACAAAGACCAGCAATTTGTAATTTATTGCTGGAACATTTTCTCTCCGCTTCTGTTCCTGCAAGAATGTCTCAAACGCTTTGGCGAACCGGGCGACCAATTCGTCCTTCGTTATATTCCCAAAGAAGCAGCAGTTCCCGTCGAACCCGAGAACCCACCTGCGTCTGCTTCGGCCCCGGCACATTACCTCAACGATTTATCCTCCGTGCTGCTGGAATCGGGAAATGTGATCCTCCACGGCGCTCCCGGGACAGGGAAATCGTATCTGGCGAAGAAAATCGCTACCGACATCATCACGCAAGGGCAAGATGATGATTTCCATCATCTGACAGAGGCACAGAAAGAGCAAATCACTTTCGTTCAATTCCATCCCAGCTATGACTACACCGATTTTGTGGAAGGCCTGCGCCCGCGCCTCCATAACGGTACCATGATCTTTGAGCTGAAAGAGGGAACTTTCAAAGCCTTTGTTTCCCGCGCCCGAAAGAACTATGAGAATTCCAAAAAATCCATCAAAGTGATGGAAAAGGAAATGTCTGCCAAAGAAGCTATAGCCGATTTCTTTTCCGATATGGAAATGGGCACAGAGACCTTCCAGACCATCACGGGAAATACTTTCACCATCATCAGCGCGGATGATGAGCACATCCAGATTTCTATTCCACAAAATTCCATCGTCAAAAATCTCACGCTAAACCTTTCTGAAATCCGGGCCATGCTTGAAGCCGATCAGGATTTCACAAAGATCAAAGACATCACCGCGTTCTTCCAAAAAGATTACGCCACGCAAGCCTACTCTTATGATTTTGCCCTTTACAAGGCCATCAAAAACAAAATGAAAGCAGCCTCCCGGTCCGGAGTAAAGCGGGAAGAGACGAAGAAATATATCTTCATCATCGACGAAATCAACCGCGGCGAAATTTCAAAAATATTCGGTGAGCTGTTTTTCTCCATAGACCCTGGCTACCGCGGCAAAGCCGGCGAGGTGTCTACCCAATACGCCAATCTCCACGACAATCCCCAAGAGAAATTTTACATCCCGGAAAACCTCTACCTCATCGGTACCATGAATGATATCGACCGGTCAGTGGACAATTTCGATTTCGCCATGCGCCGCCGTTTTCGTTTCATCGAAATCAAAGCCAATGAGCACATGGGCATGCTGGACTCCCTGGATAGTGACACACAAGAGGATGCCCGGAAAAGAATGGGCAGGCTCAATGAGGCAATCGCAAAGACCGATGAGCTCGGTGAAAACCACCAGATCGGCGCTTCCTATTTCCTGAAATTGAAAACGGTAACCCCAGAGAAACTGTGGACTGATTACCTTGCGCCTCTCTTGCAGGACTATGTCCGCGGCATGCATGACGAGAAAAAAATCATGGAGCGATTTGAAAACGCCTACAACGGAACCCCAAATGATGAATCCAATGAGAATCAGTGATAACACCGCAAAGCCAAAAGAAGAATTCTCCTCCATCCCCCATTTGACATCACGCATCACCAATCAAACACTGGGGCAGCTCGCCGGCGAAGGACTCTTTGTCTTTCCGGAAATATGGAAAGATTCCGAAAGCCTTGCGAAAGAGCAAATGATCCTGCAAAGTATCAATGGCAGCTATCGCACAAGCAATGTGATGGGACTTCTGGGCTACGAGTCGGAGCAGCTCCTCATCACCTCCCGCTTTGGCAGCGAAGAGGATTATTTCTTTTTCTATCTGCTGGAGAAAGTAGTCGGTCTCCCGGACATGGTGCATCTCAATGCCACCGCCAGCAACGATCACCGCCTGCTGGATCTCCTGATTTTCCTATTCCCCTACTGCCTCAGGCAAGCCATGCGCAAAGGCCCGTACAAAGAGTACATTTGCCGCCGCGAAAATGATGCGAACCTCAAAGGCGCCATCGACATCGCCCGCCACATCAAAGAGAACACGCCATTCCTGGGCTCCATCGCTTACCGGCACCGGGAGTTTTCCTACGACAATAGGCTGATGGAGCTCATTCGCCACACCATCGAGTGCATCAAGAGGAAATCCTACGGCCCGCTGCTTCTCCGCCCGGTAAAAAGCGAAGTGAAATCAGTCATCGTTGCCACCCCTGGCTATACGCCTTACGAAAGGCAACGAGTCATCCTGCAAAACAAAAAGAACCCCGTCCGCCATGCTTACTTCAACGAATACCGGACGCTACAAAAGCTATGCCTCGCCATCCTTTCGCAAGACAAACAGGACATCAATTCCGGTCCCCAATGGCTACACGGCATACTCTTTGACGGCGCGTGGCTGTGGGAAGAGTATGTGAATCAGCTCATTTCCGAAACCTTCTACCACCCCCAAAACAAAAGCCTGAAGAACGGACAACGGTTATTTTCTTCCTCTGCCGGCCTCATTTATCCTGACTTCATCAGTCGAAGCGCCCACAATCGAATCATCGCCGACGCCAAGTATAAACCTGCCACTAACATTCACGGCCCGGACTATTTGCAGCTATTGGCCTATATGTTCCGCTTCGATGCCAGGACGGGCTACTACCTGTACCCTGCGTCGGCAGATGATGAAGCGAAGACTTTCCACTTGAACAGCGGCTCTACTTACGAAGGAAATGTAACGCCCCGGGAAGATATCCGCGTCATCAAGCACGGCCTCCAAATCCCCGCCCATACCACAAGCTACGGAGACTTCAAAGAGCAAATCAAAATCTCTGAGCAAGAATTTATCCGACCTCTTTTGAAATGATTCCAAAAAGAAAAATGCAAATAAAAAATCCTGCCTCCCAAAGGAAGCAGGATTTTTTATTTGTCTCATTCAATTTACCGATCACGGCAAACCGTCGCTCATGAGGTGAGCGTAGTGCTGCTGGATCTTTCGGGTCACGTTTCCGACCTTGCCATCACCGATGGGTTTGCCATCGATTTCCAGCACCGGGATGATGCCGTCCTGGGAGTTGGTGAGGAAGACTTCTTCCGCGCCCATCATGGTGTCCAGGCGAATCTGTTCAGCGCCGTCATCAATGGAGGTGACGCCGGCGGTGGGAGCTACGCGGGAGAGTACCAGGGAGCGGGTGATGCCGCGGGTCATGAATTCATTGGTTGCAGGAGTCCAGATGACGCCGGCTTTGACGATGCACACATTGGAGTGGGACGCTTCGGTGAGAAGTCCGTCTTTCAGGAAAATCGCATCGTAGCAGCCCTTCTTCTGTGCTTCTGCGCGCGCCATCATGTTGTTGATCTGGTTCAGAGAGAGGATGTCGCAGTGATGTCCGCGATCATCTTCCATGGTGATGCACTTCACGCCGTCCTGTACTTTGGCGATGGAGTCCAGGTTGATGGGCTTTGCATAAACCAGTACGTTCGGACGGAGCGCATTCCGGGAAGGAATGGTGAAATCATGATCGCCCTGGCCGCGGGTGATGATGATTTTCAGATAGCCTTCTTCGATGCCACTTTCTTCGATGACCACTTCCGCGATTTCTGTAAATTCATCAGGTGCAGTCACCGGACGGATGCCCAGGAGACGCATGGAGCGATACAGACGGTCGGTGTGATAGGAAAGGGCAAAGGGACGGCCGCGGTTCACGCGAATCCATTCGTAGCAGCCGTCACCAAACTGGAGTCCTCTGTCATCGGCTGCGATGATCTGGGAAAAATCATAATAGAAATTGTGATTGAAGTATATGGTAGCCTTTGTTTCTGCCATATGTCTCACCTCCGTGACAATATATTGTTATTATAAGTGCAAGGTTCAGGGTTCCGGGCTCTCGGTTCAAGTTGAAAATCGACTCGCCCCTGCTTCTTCATAGCTCGACAATGCTATTGAGTTAAGGATTGCGCTGTAACGTGCAGTCCCGACCGCTTTCTTGCTATGTTTTATTAGCCCTACATGAGTCGCCCCTTGGAGAAGGGGCCGCCCAATAGGGCGGGATG
>CAVHZP010000153.1:0-5217 GCA_963640485.1 bacterium
GCGGCCCCTTCTCCAAGGGGCGACTCACGTAAGGCTAATGAAACATAGCAAGAAAACGGTCGAGACTATCTTACATAGTGCGGGCGATATATCTCGAACCTTGAACCCGAACCACGAACCTTCATTAAGGAGTCTATATGCTTACAGGAAAACAGAAACAGTATTTGAAGAGCCTGGCGGTGCAGCTGCCGGCGGTGGTACAGATTGGCAAAGACGGCATGAGCGAGAACGTAATTCAGAGCGTGGAAGATGTGCTTCTGGCTCGCGAGCTGATCAAAGTGAAAATCAATCAGAATTCCGATGAGGATATCCGCAGCACAGCGCTGGAACTTTCGGGAAAATTGGATTGCGAAGTGGTGCAGATCATTGGCAGAAACTGCATCCTCTTCAAGCAGAAGAAAGATAAGAAGTCTCATTATGAATTGCCTTAATCGAGAAAAAATCAAGTCGAAAAAGCGCATCGTCGTGAAGGTGGGTACCAGTTCTTTGACCTATGAAAACGGAAAGGTAAATCTTCGTTTCTTAGACCATTTGGCGCGCCAGATTTCCGACATGAAGCATCGGGGCATGGAAGTGATTCTCGTTTCCTCCGGCGCCATCGGCGTGGGACTCCCGGTGCTGGGATTTCAGAAGAAACCGGATTTCCTTCCTTACAAGCAGGCAGCAGCAGCTGTAGGGCAGGGGCTCCTGATGAATATGTATGAGCGCTTTTTCCACGACTACGGCTATACGGTGGCGCAGCTGCTTTTCACCAAAGGCGACGCGGTAAATTCGAAGCGCTATCTCCACATGCGGGGCACTTTGAATGCGCTCTTGGAGTTGGGCGCCATCCCTGTGGTGAATGAAAACGACGCAGTGGCCGCCGACGAAATCAAGATTGGCGACAACGACACGTTATCTGCCATCGTGGCGAGCATCGCCGAAGCGGATTTGCTCATCATTCTGTCGGATATCCAGGGGCTCTATGACAAAGATCCGAAGGCTCACGCTGACGCGGCGCTGATTCATGAAATCCCCACCTTCTCCCGCGAGCTTTTCGCTATCGCCGGCGGCGCCGGGACAGCAAGAGGCACCGGTGGTATGTATACGAAGGTGCAGGCGGCAGAAATCTGCGTGCATTCCGGCATTGATATGATTATCGCCCAGAGCGATGAAGAAAATGTGCTGGAGCGCATCATGGATGGCGAGGAAATCGGCACTCTCTTCTGCGGTGAAAATGTGCATCCCCAGCTGAAAAAGCGGGATATCATCATCGGTACCGCGGTGAAGGGGAAGATTTTCGTGGACGCCGGCTGCAAGAAGGCGCTCCTGGAGAAAGGTTCCAGTCTGCTGCCTGTGGGCATCGTCGAAGCGGAAGGCCAATTTTCCGAAGGCGATACCGTGGCGGTGTACTATGAAAATCAGGAACTGGCGCGGGGGATTTCGCACTACGGCAGAGAAGACGTGGAGCGCATCAAGGGTCTTCATACCGAGAAACTCGCTGACGCGCTGGGCGGCGCTGCGCCTTATGATACGGTGATTCACCGGGATAACCTGTTGGTCATGAAGTGACCGGCCCATGAAATTCAGAGAGAAACTGTATTGGCTGGGGTACTACTACACCCGCCATCCCAAAGGACGTTTTGAATTGTCCCATATCTTGCAGCTTTTGGGATTTTGGACGATTTGTATTTTGATATGTGAAGCGGTGCTGTATCTATGGCTGAACGGATAGGTATTTTTGGCGGTTCTTTCAATCCCATTCACGTGGGACATCTGGTGATTGCGGAGGCGGCGTGGCAGGAATTTTCGCTGCGCAAGGTGATTTTCATTCCCTCCGGCGATACGCCGAACAAAGATATGCACCACATCGACAAGCACCTGCGCTATCAGATGACGGAAAAGGCGATCGCAGGGAATCGGCATTTCCTGATTTCACCTATCGAAAGAGACCGGAGCGGCCCGTCTTACACGGTGGATACCATTCGCATGCTGCAAAAGGAATTCGGCGACGACTACGAATTTTATTTCATTTGTGGCACCGATGCGGTGGCAGACCTGCCCACATGGAAATATAACAAAGAGCTCCTGGAGTCTTGCCATTTCATTTGTGCCAGCCGTCCGGGAAATGAAGTGCAGATTCAGAAGGCCATCACCTATTTCGGCGCGCTGGGGAAAGAGAAAATCCATTTCCTCCGCACCCCGGAGCTGGATATTTCCTCGACCATTCTTAGAAATTGGATTGCCCAGGGGAAATCGGTGCGCTACTTTATTCCCGATGACGTGATCACCTGCATGAAAGAGCATCATCTCTACGAAACGAGTGACGAAGAAATATGATGAAAATAGAAAAAATAAAGAAAGACCTGGAGAAATCTCTGTCCGGTAAAAGATATCGCCATTCTGCCGGCGTGGCAGATACGGCGAAGCACCTGGCGAAGCTCTACGGCGCCGATACCGAGAAGGCTTATATCGCCGGCTGGGTCCACGACGCGGCGAAGGAGTTGTCCCTGGCGGACATGCAGGCGATCCTTCCGGCAGATTCTCCGATTCGGGAAGACGGCCCCATGCTTGCCAGCCGGGCGCTGCTCCATGGACCGGCGGGGAGTATCCTCATCGAAAGCCGCTATGGCATCGATGATAAGGAAATCCAGGGCGCTGTGCGTTACCACACCACCGGGCGGGTGAATATGACGCTGCTGGAAAAAATCATTTTCCTGGCAGACTATATCGAGCCATCCCGCGATTTCCCGGGGGTAGAGACCCTTCGAAAGTTAGCGGAAAAGGATCTGGACCGGGCGGTGCTTGCCGCTTACGACTCCACCATTTCTCACTTGCTGGACCAGGGCGCCTATATTTATGACCTTACGTTCCTGGGACGCAATGATTTGGTTCTTCGAATGGAAAAGAAAGCATGAAAACACGAAAAAGAAAAACCAGACTGAAGGTGAAGAAGCTTCTCTGCTTCCTTTTCCTGGTCTTTGCCTGCCTGGGGCTCTTGGTCTTTGGCGTGGTGAAGGGCGTGGAAATGTGGCACAGCGCTTCGACGGGAGACGGGAAACCGACTTACTACCTTTTCATCGGTGGCGATAGCGCCGCCGGAAATGAAGCAGACTCCCTCCTCTTGATGGCGATGAATGAGAAGAAAAAAGAGCTCACCTTCATTTCCTTACCGCCGAATACGGAAATCGGCACTCAAGGGAAACCCTCGATGCTGCTGAAACAAACCTTCGCTGACGGCGGCGCGGAGGAGACCAAGAGCGCCGTGGAAAATCTGCTCCACATCCGCATTGATAAGTATGCAGTATTCCATTACGCCGATTTCGAAGGGCTCATGGAGAAAGCGGGGCGTCTGGATCTCTATGTAGAAAAAGCCATGAATCATAGGGATGCCAGTGGAAATGCAGATATTTCCCTTCGTCAGGGCTACCAGTCCATGAATGAAGCGGGCGCGCTTTCCTATCTCCGCTATGTGGATAAGGAAGACGGCGAGTTGGGACGCATCCAGCGGCAGGAGCGTTTCCTGAAGATGCTTCTTTATAAGCTGCAAAACAATGTAGCCATTTACAACTGGTTGGCGGCGAAAAGAGCCTGGTCGGTAGGGGACAGCGATATTTCCTCCTCCGAAGCGGCATCGCTGGCATACCAGTTCACCCATTATCCCAGGGAAAATTGCCGCTTTGTCATTATCCCCGGGGAAATGCATACAGAAAATCGGGTAGAGCGCTGGGTGGTAAACCCGGTGGAATCGCAGAAAGCATTAGCGAATACCATAGAGTAAAGGAGTTTTTACAATGGAAAATAATCTTCAAGTCATTTGCGAGGCATTGTCCAGCAAAAAAAGCGTTTTGATCAAAGTTTTGAATGTCCGTGACCTTACGTCCATTGCGGACTATTTCGTCCTGGCTTCCACCAGAAACCAGAAGCAGTCCCAGGCTGCGGCTGACGAAGTGGAAGAAAAGATGGAAGCCCTCGGCGTCCGCGCCACCCGCAAGGAAGGTTACAGAGAAGGGGACTGGATCCTTCTCGACTTCGGTGACGTGATCGTCCATATCTTTACCGATGAAGAAAGACGCCACTTCGATTTCGATACCCTCTGGAAAGAAGCGCCGGCGGAAGAATACCACGACGTAGAAGAAAGCGAGAAATAAATGGAAGAAGTAAGAGAGCGGCAAGAGAGCATTTACAAAGAAAACTCCATCGCCGAGCTTCCGGTGGTCCGCGTATCCGCTTTCGGTGCCTTCCTTTCCGGCGGGACGGGAAATTCCAAAGATGATATCCTGCTCCACAAAGGGCAGCAGACCCACGAAGTGAAAGAAGGGGAAAAGGTGCGGGTCTTCCTGTACCACGATCCCCATCACCGCCTCACCGCCAGCATGCGGCTGCCACAGATTTCTGTGGGCGGCATCGGCTATGCGCCGGTGATGAATACCACCCGCTTCGGCGCTTTCGTCGATGTGGGCACCGAGCGAGGCATTTTCTTGCCTTTCACGGAAATGATCGGCCGCGTCACCGAAGGCCAAAAGGTGTGGGTGAAACTTTACGAAGACAAGACCCACCGCCTCGCCGTGACCATGCACGTGGATGAAGAAATCCGCCGCCTGGCGCTCCCTGTCACGGCAGATCAGATGGGGGAAAATCTCACCGGCACTGTGTACAATGAAACCGATAAAGGCTTCTTCCTCATCACCCGGGACCGTCACATTGCCTTCATTCATAAGACAGAATGCAGAGAACCGATTCACCTGGGCGATGAAGTAACCGGCCGCATTTCCTTCATTCGTGAAGACGGCCACGTAAATATTTCTCTGCGTCCCCAGAAAGAAAAGGCCATGGAAGGCGATATGGCTCTCCTGGTGGAATGTATGGAACGCCACAACGGCCTCCTGCCCCTCACCGACAAGAGCGACGCCGACCTCATCAAATCCACCCTGGGCATCAGCAAATCCGCCTTCAAACGTGCCGTAGGCCACCTCCTCAAGGCTCGAAGGATTACGATCCAGGAAGGGAAGATAAGATTGAAATAGACCTGTTTGACGCTAGTGCATACATCGAAATACTACGGCTAGAGGCTTAGTAGTCGGTGGTCAGTAGTCGGTAGTCGGGACGCGATTAACGCTACTAATCAATGAGATGCAAAATAAAAAGAGCAGTGAAAGATGATTTCTCATCTTTCACTGCTCTTTTTCATTGATTGGTAATGCTATTGAGTTAAGTGCAGCTTGTTGCAGATTGTTA
>CAVHZP010000154.1:0-5207 GCA_963640485.1 bacterium
CGGAAGGGAGGGGGACCGCGAAGTGGTGGAGGTTGGATTTGGGAAGAGGTCAGACAATCAGATGTCAGACATCAGACGTTCGCGTACCTGCTTCCTCACGTTCGTGAGACGTTGATTGTGTGACCGTTATTTAGCTTGTTTGATAATCGCAGGAAACGGCGTGCTTTTCCCTTTTTACGGATGGCGTCATCGTCTTGTGAGGCGAGCTTACAAGCTCCAATCTGATAGCTCCCCACTATGAGGAGGCAGGTAGCCGTGCTCTTCTGTTTTAAAACTTCGCGCTGGTTTATTTTGAAAGCACAAAAGCGTTACCGGGCCTTGGTTCCTGGTAACGCTTTTTGATTTTTTATAAAAAAGGAAAATTATCGTTTCACTTCTGCAGAGTGAAAGTATTGAATCCAGCGGGAAAGGATTTGTTCTCTGTTTTTCCGGAGATATCGCAGTATGGCCTTCATATCCTCTTTGTCTACAGAGCCGGTATCTTTTGCCAATTCTACGCTATTGGACGTGATCCAGAATTTGGTGGCATTGGCTTGCTGCTTTCGGCTGACGTGTACGTGCACAGGTTCATTTCCATCGCTAATCCAGAAGTAAATGTAATATCCGAGGAAACTAAGCAACGCCTGGGGCATGAGCCATTCCTCCTTTTCTAGCGTACATATCCCACATAATGGATTCATTGTTGCGGAGGAAATTTTCCAATTCCAGGATATCCTCTTCGGAAAAGCCAAAAGATTTTTCACAAGCCACGTCCGGGAGGCGCCACTCTGCGAAAGCCGAAGGATTTTCTTCTTTTTCGGCTCGTACAGAAAGATTATCTCCTCCATCACGATCTTCATAACGATTAACGATATGGATGTCCCACCATCCATCGTGCATATTCATTTTGCTATACAGCATAGGGATCACCACCTTTTCTTTATTATATCATCGGAAGGAAATGGGGATAGAAATTTTTATTTCCCTCTTCCTGTAATCGGTCTGGCACCGTAAATCGTGCGGAACCGCTCCGGCGTGGCGTCGTAGTTGCAGCCGGTGATGTCGTTTTCTGTTTCTTCTATGCCTTTGATGTGGATGTCTAAGAGGGAGGTCATGGCGTTGAAGAGGAGGTCATTGGTGAAGCGGCTGCGCTCGTGATTTCTCAGATTTCCTGCTATCTCTGCATGGCGGTTCAGATAATCGTCGGAGAAGGCCATGTAGAAGGGGATGTAGGTCATGGCGGGGACGTAGGTGGTGGGGTTGTGGTCTTTGCCGTAGTCGATGCCTTCGCTGTGGTCAGAGATGTATACCAGCGCCTGGAAGTCTTCGCGGCTTTGGAGTTTGTGATACAGCTTCTCCATGACGGCGTCGTTGTAGCGGATGGTATTGTCGTAGTAGTTTAGAAATGTATTTGGGCCGCTATAGATGGCGTACACTTTGGGATAGTGGGCGGGGTAGGGCATGTGGCTCCCCATGAGATGGAGGATCACCAGCATTTTCTCGCTGTAGGTGAGGCGGTCCATGGCGTCTACGGTGAACCCGTCCTGGTGGTCGATGTCGGTAGAGAGGCCGGCGCTGCTATTGAGCCAGATTTGCTGGTCCGCCTGGGCGGCGATGGTGGTGGTGGGCGTGTCCCAGGCGCTGTAACGCACCTGGTTGCTGATCCAGGCGGTGGTGAAGCCGGCGGCTTTGGCGGCTTCAATGATGGACGGCGCTTCTGATAAAGGAATGCGGTTGTACTGGTTCTGAGCAGTCAGGGCGTAGGCGAGGGACGGCACGGTCTGCACGTGGCAGGAGTAGGCGTCGCGGAAGAGGAAGAAATGGGGGTCCTCAGCGACGGAGGCGAGCCAGGGCGTGGTATCCCTGCCATAGCCGTAGGCGCTCATGTGCTCACTATTGGCTGATTCGCCGATGACGAGGACGAAGAGGCCTTTCTCTTTGCTGGAAAGATGAAGGGAGCTGAGGAGGCGGGAGCGGTCCTGCTGGTTCTTTTGAAATTCGACGAAACTTTGGGCATAGGCGGCGGCTTTCTCCGGCAGTTCGACGATGGGATTCAGGTTGCCGTAGCTTGCCAATGGATAGAGTATGGCGGCAACGAGAAACGGAGCCCAGGGCGCGCGCCAAAGTGTTTCCTTCGTGGGGCGGCTGAGGATATAGAGAAGCGCTCCACAAAAGAGGAGAGCTGCGACAGCCGCCGGAGATACATGGCCGGAGACATAGCCCATGGCTTCGCCGGGATTGGTCTGCATGATGGCGAGAAGGATTTCCGGCGAAGGGAAGGTGCGGCTGGTGAAGTAGTAGAGCCAGAACAAAAGCGCCGGCGCCGTGAGGAGGAGCGAGGAAATCAGGAAATAGATTCGCTGGCCCTGAGGAAATTTCACCGGCGGTGAGAATAGGAGCACGAGGCCCCAAAGGGCGCTGCCAAAGGCAAAGTAACTGAAATAGTAGTAGGCCATGGTTTCGAGCCCCGATAGGGGACGTATAAGAATGGGGGAGAACACGAGCAAAAAGAGAGGAAGCTTTTGCAGCGCCGGGCGGTAGCAGGCCAGGAGAAGCCCCCAAAGCAGCGCATTGAGAGCTGTCATTTTCGGAGACCACACCGGCGTCCACGTGCCGGAGAGATACACATTCGCTACGTATAACGCTAAGAAAAGGATAATCGAGAGGCCCAGGACGATGGCCATGAGACGAAAATGTTTTGAGCGCAAGAGAGACTCCTTTAAGAAAATGAGGGGTTGCAGGGGCAAGAGGCTGTCAGACGATCAGACATCAGATGGCCAGACATCAGACAATCAGACGCCAGACTGTCTCAGCCAGTGGTATAATGATGAGAGCCACGAAACTGAGAATTTGACAGGATAACAGTAAGCTGGCCTTATCCCCTATCCCTTATCCCTGATCACCGACTACTCATTACTAAATCATAACGATTTTATTATACTCTCTCAGGAGGCGTTTTTGAAATGAAGGAAGAATTGGACGCACTATTTGATTTCTTTCGGGAAATCGACAAGGAAAAATTGATCGAGCGAAAGACATATGTCACTGACGCTGTTCGCTGGGAGACTGACGCAGAGCACGCCTGGCACATGGCCATCATGACCATTCTTCTCTCGGAGTACAGCAATGAGCCCATCGATGTATTGAAGACGGTGACCATGCTCCTCATCCACGACCTGGTAGAAATCGACGCAGGCGATACCTATGCCTATAGCGATGTGTCCAAAGCGGCGCAGCACGAGAGCGAAGAGAAAGGCGCGGCGCGCATCTTTGGTCTGCTTCCGGAAGAGAAAGGGAAAAAGCTTTACGACTTGTGGATGGAGTTTGAAGAAGGAAAAACGGCAGAGGCGAAATTCGCTCACGCCATGGATAACATCCAGCCCATGATGCTGAATGCCCACACCGGCGGTAAGGCCTGGAAGGAATTCGGCGTGACGATTTCCAAAATCCAAAAGCGAAATGAAATCACGCCGAAGGGATCCGAAAAGTTGTGGGACTACGCGAAAGAGAAAATCATCGCGCCCTTTGTGGAGAAGGGGATGATAGGAAAGTAGTTAGGAATCAGTGGTTCCCTAGTGAGGAAGCAGGCAAATGCGTCTTATCCCTTATCCCCTATCCCTTATCCCTCTCATCTCTCCTTGCTTTCTTCCCCTTCATGTGATATGCTGACTTCATACAATTCCATAGCAATTCGATGGAGAATTTTCATTTCTATGCAAGGGATGAAGGTATCGGGAGAGTGTCGTAAAAGGCCGCCGAAGGGGCAAAACTCTCAGGCAAAAGGACCGGTATAAAGACCATCCTCTGGAGAGTTCTTGAATGAACACCGAAGAAGCAGGCTATGAGCTTATCTTTCAGGTCAAAGGGACAGAGGCGCACTGTGTATTTACAGTGCGCCTTTTTTGATTGAAATAAAGAAGGCGTTCTGTGATAAAGGAGGAGAAAATGGATAAAAAAACACCACTCTATGACAAGCATGTGGCGCTCAAGGGAAAGATGGTATCTTTCGGCGGCTATCTGATGCCGGTGCAGTATGACAAGGGCATCCTGGCGGAACATATGGCTGTCCGCACCGAAGCCGGGATTTTCGATGTGTCCCACATGGGCGAAGTCATTTTCGAAGGGAAAGGCGCACTGAAAAGCCTGAACCATCTCTTGTCCAACGATTTCACGAACCTCGCCATCGGCCGTGTGCGTTACAGCACTATGCTGAATGAAAATGGCGGCGTTATCGACGATCTCATCGTGTACCATCTGGGCGAAGACCGTTACATGGTGGTGGTGAATGCTGCTACCCATGACAAGGATGTGGCGCACATGAAGGCCCATCTCCTGGAAGACACAGTCTTTACCGATATTTCCGAAGAAACCGGCCTCGTCTCTCTGCAGGGACCCAAGAGCAAGGAAATCCTGGAGCCTCTGGTAGAAAGCGGCGAGCTGCCTACCAAATATTATTCTGAAACCGAACACGTCTTCATCGGTGGCGTAGAGTGCCTGGTGTCCCGCACCGGATACACCGGCGAATTCGGCTACGAAATCTTCTGCGCGTCTGACAAAGTGGGCATCATCTGGGATCTGCTCCTGGAAAAAGGCGAAGGCATCGTCCTCCCCTGCGGCTTGGGCGCCAGAGATACGCTCCGCCTGGAAGCCGCTATGCCGCTCTATGGCCATGAAATGAATGACTCCGTGAGCCCGCTGGAAACAGGTCTCGACTTCGGTGTCAAAGTAGGCAAAGAAGAATTTATCGGCCGCGAAGCACTCCTGTCAAATCCGCCGAAGAGAGAACGCATCGGCCTCAAAGTCACCGGCCGCGGCATCGTGAGAGAAGAACAGGAAGTCACCCTGAACGGTGAAAAGATCGGCGAAACCACATCCGGCACCTTCTGCCCCTTCCTCAAAGGCGCTTACGCTATGGCCCTCATCACCAAAGGCGCTGCCAAAGTGGGCGACACCGTAGAGGTCAATGTAAGAGGCAGAAGCATCGCCTGTGAAGTGGTACCGCTGCCGTTCTATAAGAGATAATAGGAGCATGATTTCCTGCTTCGTCATAGCGAGGAGCTTTCAGCTTGGAGCTTGGAGCTTTGCTGTCGAAACATGGAGAAAAATGGCGAGCTTATTATCGGTTGTTCTGTTGTCTCGTGGGGCGAGCTTACAAGCTCCAAGCTTGTAGCTCCTAGGGAACCACTGATTAAATCGTTATCTGAAATTATACTGGAATTTTTATGCAA
>CAVHZP010000155.1:0-5169 GCA_963640485.1 bacterium
GCTTCGTCTACGGTTTTCCCGATGACGTTCAGTGTGGTGTGGATGGTTCTCACGCTGGTAGACGCATGGGAAACGAAGTGAGCCACCGGCGATTTCTTTGGTTTCTTCGGCGGTGCTTTGGTGACGAAGCAATGGTTTGCCGTGACGGTGGCTTTCATGAGGCCCACAGAGACGGTGATTTTATTTCCCGACACATTGGTGATGACGCCATCATTTCCCAGGGTGTCGATGTAGACATAGGTGCCCACTTTAATCTGGTCTTTCGGAAGCGGCATGCGGCGGTTTTCCTTGCCCGGCAGCTTGATATCGTCGATGGCGCCTCTGACTTTGGAAATATGATTGTTCAGCTCGTCTTTCGAGAGATCCGCCGCTTTCTTCTTCAGGTCTTTGATGATGGTTTCCGACTGGTTGCGGAGTTCCCGCTTGATGCCTTCCGCTTCGGCGCGGGCTTTTTCCAGGATCGCATCTTTTTTCTTGTAGAAACTATCCATTTCGGATTTCAAATCGTTTCTGAGCTTTCCAGAATCGCATCTTTTTTCTTGTAGAAACTATCCATTTCGGATTTCAGATCATTTCTAAGCTCTTCCGCCTGTTTCAGGTTTTCCAGCACCGCTTCTTTTTCGTGGGCCACTTCGCGGCTCTGCTGATTCAACCGCGCCATGACTTCTTCCATATTGTGCAGCGGCGAACCTTCTTTCAGCTGGGACGCGCGGCTCAAGACCAAGGGCGGCATGCCGAGGCGTTTGCAGATGCTGAAAGCGTTACTATTTCCCGCCACGCCGATAATCAGATGATAAGTCGGCGTCAGGGTGACTTCGTCAAATTCCACGAATGCATTCTCAATGCCCCGGGTCTCGTAGGCCAGCTTTTTCATTTCGCTGAAATGGGAGGTGATGATGGCGGGAGTGCCTTTCATCTGCAGGTACTCCGTCACCGCCTGCGCCAGGGCAGCGCCTTCGATGGGGTCGGTGCCGGAACCCAATTCGTCCAAGAGCACCAGGTCTTTTTCGCCCACGGAATCCAAAAATTCCGTCAAATGGGTGATATAGCTGGAGAAAGTGGACAGGTTGAACTGGATACTCTGCTCGTCGCCGATGATGGCATACATGTGTTTATAAATCGGGAGCGTAGACCCTTCTGCCGCCGGAATGAAGAGGCCCGACTGGTTCATCAGCGCCAGGAGTCCGGCGGTCTTGATGGCGATGGTTTTACCGCCGGCGTTGGAGCCGGTGATGATGAGGATCTGGAAATCTTTCCCCAACGTCAAGGAAATCGGCACCACCTGGTTCGCAGGAATCAAAGGATGCCGCGCATTCCGAAGATCCAGGACGCCATGCTTCGAGGGAATCGCTTTCACCCCCTGCATGGAAAGGGCGAGCTTCCCGCGGGCAAAAATGAATTCCAATTCCGTGGCCAGGTGGCAGTTATTTCTCGTCACTTCGCTGCTCTTCCGCACTTCTTCGGTGAGGGCGCGAAGGATTTCCTGGATTTCCTGCTTTTCCGCCGCCATGAGCTCTGCCAGGTCATTGTTCAGCCGCACGGAAACCATAGGCTCCATGAAAAGGGTCTGCCCCGTGGAGGAACGGTCGTGGACGATGCCGTCGAATTTGTAGCGGTACTCCTCTTTCACCGGCACCACGTAACGGCCATTTCGTTGGGTCACGATGGCTTCGCGGAAATAGGACGCCTGGTCCTTGTCCGTCACCAACTGCTGGAAGGTTTTGCGAATGCGGTTCTTAATCATTTCCTTTTCCGTGCGGATGCGGGACAGCTTCGGCGACGCACGGTCGCTCACTTCGCCGTGTTCGTCGAAGACACGATGAATATGGTCGATGAGCTGTTCTTGGGGAATGATAAGCGCCGAGATTTCCTCCAGCGCCGGATACACCAGGTGACGCTCCCCTTCGAAGTAGTGGTGCATTTTTTTATAGGTTTCCAAAGACGCGGCGAGGTCGATAAATTCCTTGGCGAGAAGGATCATCTTCTTCCCCGCTTTGCGCAGGATTTCCCGGATGTCGTGGGTCTCGCCTAAGGGCGTCGTGATTTCCCGCTCCAGCAGGATGGACGCCTCTTCGGTCTCCATGAGCTTTTTCTCTATGATTTCCGGCTCATAGGACGGCGTGAGGGAAATCGCCATTTCCTTGGACAGCTGAGACGGCGCCAGCTCACACAGTTTGTTTCGGATCTGGGGAAATTCCAGCGTCTCTAGTACATCTTGGTTCATTACAAAACTCCTCTAAAGAAGTGGCCGCGAGTAACGCCCTGCCCTTCCGCGGGCTTCGGCGACGCCTTTTTGCCACTCTGTATATCACAAAAATCACGGCACAGCGCTTTCACCGCGCCCGAAGCCCCGCGAAGGTCCAGGCACAGGTAGGAAAGCCCCGCCTTTTTTAATTCATTCATATAAGGACGCATATCCAGCACGTGGGAATTTTGGATATGCATATGGCACCATTCGTCAGTCTTCACCGGGAACTTCCGCCCCTCCCCATCCGACAGGAAATAGGCGTGCTGCAAACAGTACTGGGGACAAGCCTTCTTCTCTGCCTCGCCCATCACCGCATTGATGGCGCAGTATTCGGAAATCATCATCTCTGTGCGGCCGTAAATGTAGGCTCCCAGAGGAATACAGCTCTTCGCCGCGATGTCACGGATCTGTGGAATCGTGAGTTCCTGGGAAACGAAAGCACCGGAGAATCCCAGCTGCTCCATGGTTGCCTCTGCCTTTTGATTGAACACATTGAGCGACGGCCCAGCGATGACCGGAAGATCCACGCCCTCCAGCCACTCGGCAGCGCCGGCGTACTCTAAGAAAACGCCATCAGGCTGCGCCCTGAGACTATCCAGGAAACGGCGGCGGGCGAGCTTTTCGAACTTCTCCCGCATCACGCGAGGCGCTGCGAAAAAGATTTTCGCGCCTTTTTCATGAGCCAAGGTCACCGCTTTTTCGTAAGTTTCTTTGGAAATCGGGAGATGCGTGAGCGACTCGCCACCGAAAATGAAATGCTTCACTCCCGCTTCGAGGGCTTCCTCTACATGCTCCAGGCGGTCGGTACGCACCCATACAGATGGCGCTGCGTCCAAAGACTTCGGCGTGAAGGCAGCTGTCAGCTTGTCGGAAATGCCTTTAGGAATCGCCTCTTCGTGCTCCTTTGCGCGAATGGTTTCCAGTTTTTCGATCACTTCGGTGCGGAGATGATTCAGGATACTTTTCGGCACCATGCAGTCGGCATTGAACACTTTCGCATCCTGTAAGGTGAACCAGGTATTTCCCAATCGCCCCAGCTGCTTTTTGATTTCCTCTTCCGACGTCACGCGGCTTTCCGCTCTTTCCAGAAGGAAGTCCGACATCGCTGTCACGTGATGCCCCTTGTCATCGCGGGCAGAGAGCGCCAGCGCCTCCCCTGCCTTGGCGGTGAGATAGAAAGACAGCGGAATCTTCCCCACCAGGTCTTTCAGCGCCAGGGACTTTTTCTTCGGCTCCACATTCCAGTAGACCTGCCCTTCTTTTTTCGGCCGCGTGTCACAGGTCACGCGGAAGCGGCCCTGCTTCATAGGAAATACCTGATTTCCCGGCACATAAGCGATGGTCTTCTCTGCGGTCTCATAGGAAACACCGGTGATTTCCGAAAGAGCGCGCATTTCTTCCGCGCGGAAAATAAACTGTCCCGTCTTGATGGTTTCTACCAGCCCCGCGTGGACGCCGTGATTCCCCGGCGCGTACTCCGTCATCATAGACGGCCCCGCCGCGTCGTCCGGATAAGCGGTGGTGTAGCCGCGGTTGAACTCCTCTTCCAGATGGAGCCTGAGCGGCTCGGTGTCGATCTTTTTCGCCTTTTCGGCAGCGTCGATGGCCTTTCGGTAAGCGGACACCGTATTAAACACATACTCCGGACTCTTCATGCGGCCTTCCACTTTGAGCGACGCCACGCGGGCGTCCAAAAGCTCGGGAATACGGGAGAGCCCCATCATATCTTTCAGGCTGAGGATATATTTCCCCTTCTTCGGATTCATCGGCTTTCCGGCGGCATCCACCAATTCATAAGGCATGCGGCAAGGCTGGGCGCAAGAGCCCCGATTTCCGCTACGGCCGCCGATGAAGCTGCTCATGAGGCACTGGCCGGAGTAGGAAACGCAAAGCGCCCCGTGCACGAAAACTTCGATTTCCACGTCGGTGGCATCGGTGATGGCCTTGATTTCCCGAAGAGACAATTCGCGAGACAATACCACCCGCTGAAAACCGCGGTCGCCCAGAAATTTCACCCCAGACAAATTGGACACCGTCATCTGGGTGGACGCGTGAAGCGGGATGTGCGGCGCGATTTCCCTAGCCATGGCCACCACGCCATAGTCCTGCACCAGAAGCCCGTCGATAGAAATGGAACCCAGGAATCGCAAATACCCCGCCAGGTCCTTCATTTCTTTATCGCTGATCAATGTATTCAGCGTCACGTACACACAGGCTCCCTTCACATGGGCAAGGCGCACCGCTTCCTTCATTTCTTCATCAGAAAAATTGCCCGCAAACTTCCGCGCGCTGAAAAGCTTCCCCCCAAGATACACCGCATCAGCGCCCGCATCCAGCGCCGCTGTCAGATGGGCAGGCGAACCTGCCGGAGCCAGTAATTCCATGGTATCCCTCCGAAATATAGATCATGCCGTAAACAAAACTTCTTTCTATTTTATAATAACGGGGGCAGATATTCAAACAATGAATGCTGTGAACAGAGCTGCACTAAGCCTTCTTCTCTGAAGAAGGTGGCCGCAGGCCGGATGATGCTTTGACTCCCACGCATCACCCACCCGACCGGCTCCCCTCTTCTAGGAAGAGGGCTTTCTGCATTTTTCCTTTTTTCTCGAAAAGCATTTAGTACGTTTTGCCTTCTTCCTTGAAGAAGGTGGCCGTAGGCCGGATGATGCTTTCTCCCTCTTCCATCACCCGCCCTTACGGGCACCCTCTTCAGAGAAGAGGGCTTGAGCCGCTTTGCCTTCTTCCCTGAAGAAGGTGGCCGTAGGCCGGATGATGCTTTCTCTCCCACGCATCACCCGCCCGACCGGCTTCCCTCTTCTAGGAAGAGGGCTTATATAAGGCAGCAAAAAACACATGCCTATCGACATGTGCTTTCGTTGTGTTTCTGTATTCGATTTTATTTCACTTCTGCTTCATAG
>CAVHZP010000156.1:0-5148 GCA_963640485.1 bacterium
TGCTTAAAAATTCGTATAATTTCTGATTCTTCGATTTAATCAGCGTTTCCCTAGAAGCCGCAGCGACATGTTCGCACCAGCGGCAGCATCACCAGCCCCCACGTAAAAAGACGCCACAAGAAATAAACCCATTTCCTGCAGCGTCTTTGCCAATCTATTCAATTATTTCTTCAATTCCAGAATCGGATCGAAGTAGGACAGTTTGGTATAGTCCACATTTCCTCCATCGGTGATGGCGAGGTCGGGGATCGCCGTGATGGGCAGGAAGGAGAGGTAGAAAATCGGGTCGGGGAGGCGGCTGCCGATGGCTTTGGCGCCTTCTTCCAGTTCGATTTCCTTCTTCGCCAGTTCTGTCGGTTCCATGTCGGAAGCGATGCCGGCGATGGGAAGGGGCAGGAAGGACACGATTTCCCCGTCAATGACGACCACCTGGCCGCCGCCTTCTTTGAGGAGCGTATTGGCAGCCAGAGCCATGTCTTCGTAGTTCGCACCGGCTACCACCAGGTTGTTATCATCGGGAGATGCGGTGGTGGCGATGGCACCTTTCTGGAAGGACCAGCCGGAGATGAAGCCTTTGGAAATATTTCCATTGATGCCGTATCTTTCAACGACAGAAACCAGAGCCACATCCTTTTCAGCGCTGGGGCGAACGATGCCGTCCACCACGTCCAGTTCCACGTCTCTTCTCTTACGCATGAAGGGGCCTACGCTGTGGATGGTTTCCACCAGAGCGGTGCCGTTTTCCAGATCCACATGGTAAGCGAAATCATCAGCGCAGAGCGGCGCGTGCTTCACGGTAGATGTGAGGGCTTCGCTTCTTTCCGGGATTTCGTAGTGGAAACGGTTCTCCCCATTCTCGGTGATGAGCTGGCCTTTACTGATGACGGTCTGTACCTGGAAGGTGCCGGGCTGGTCCACCAGGAGGATATCTGCGTCTTTGCCCGGAGCGATGGAACCTACATGGTCATCGATCTGGTACGCTTCGGCAGCGTTGATGGTGCCCATCTGGATCGCTGTCATGGGCGCTACGCCGGCTTTGATAGCGAGACGCACGATGTGGTCGATGTGGCCATGTTCCAGGATGCCGCGAGCGTGAACGTCATCGGAGCAGAAGCTGGTGTGACGTGCCATGCCGGGGCAGCATTCGGTGATGGCGCGCACATTTTCTTTCAGGAATTTCGTAACAGCTGATTCTCTGATGATGGTGTGCATGCCTTTTCTGGCTTTTTCCAGGAATTCCTGGTGGTCATAGCTTTCATGATCCACGCGAACGCCGCTCATCAGGTATTCGTTCAGCTCTTTGCCGGTGGCAAGGGGGCTGCAGCCAAAGATGGGGCGATGTTTGTTGGTGGCTTCTACGATAGCGTCCAGGGTATCCTGGTCCTTCGTCTTCACCGCTTCTCTCACCAATTCCCAAATACCATAGCATCTCGGGTCGCCATGGTATTTCGCATGGTCTTTAGCGGTGACATTGTAAGCAATGGTGGATTTCGGAATGGTGTAAGGAGTCTTGTATGGAAGTGCCCAGAATACTTTCAGCGGCGAAGCGTCGATTTCCTTGAAAATATCTTCCAGGCCGTCTACGCCGATGACGGAAATATATTCATCCAGCCCGCTGACGATGCTGGTGGTGCCGCAAGGTACTACAGCTTCAGCGAAGCGGGTCATGCTCATCTTGCTGCATTCCACATGGACATGGCAGTCAATGAGGCCCGGCGCCAGGTATTTTCCAGTGGCGTCGATGACTTTCGTATCTTCGTCGATGTAGTCGGAAATATCACTTTCCACCGCAGTGATGCGACCTTTGTAAATCGCCACGTCGGCTTTGTAGTATTCACCGGTATTGACATTGATCAAAGTACCACCGCATACAGCGAGGTCTGCCTTGATTTTGCCGGCGCCGGCATCGATATAGTCAGAAAGAAGTTCTCTAGTAAGCATATGTTCTCCTTAGTATTTCAACATAGTGAGAGTCCAAAGAAGCATGAGGAAGAGGACGAACATCAACCAAATGATGCCATTCAGTTCCTTTTTGCGGCCTGCGGCAATCATCACCAGCGGGTAGAACAGGAAGCCGAAAGCGATGCCGTAGGAAATATTGAAAGTCAGCGGCATGCCGATGACCACCAGGAACGACGGCAGCGCCAGTTCGAATTCATCCCAGTGGATTTCCTTCAATGCCGATGCCATGAGCACGCCTACGATGATCAGCGCCGGCGCGGTAACATTCGCCGTCACTACAGCCAGAAGCGGCGAGAAAATCATGCTGACGCCGAAGAGGATGGCTACCACAACGGCAGTCAAACCGGTGCGGGCGCCCATAGCAATGCCGGCAGAAGCTTCTACGTAAGCTGCCGTCGGGGTGGTACCCATCACAGCGCCGCCCAGCATGGACAGGGAGTCTGCCATCAGTGCGCGGCCGATGCGAGGCATTTTGCCATTGTGCATAAAACCTGCCTGCTGCGCCAGGCCGATCAGCGTGCCGGCGGTATCAAAGAATGCTACCAGGAAGAAAATCACAACTACCGCCCACATGGTCGGCGAAGCGAAGACAGCGCCCATATGGGTGACGCCGACGCCAAAGGTCGGTTCCAGGCTCGGCGCCATGGAAATCACGCTATCCGGCGGTTCGATGAGACCGGTAGCCAGGCCGGCTACAGCGGTAATCACGATACCATAGAAAATGGAACCCGGCACTTTTCTCGCCATCAGCAGTGCGGTGACGAAGGTACCGAAAATGGTGAGCCAGGTGGTGGGCACTTTGAAAGAGCCGATGGAAACCATGGAAGCCGGGTCAGCGATGATGATACCGCCGCCCTGGAGTCCTACGAAGGAAATAAAAATACCGATGCCCGCTGCCATGGCATATTTCAAATCTTGCGGAATGGCATCAATGATGATTTCACGGATGCGGAACAGCGAAACGATGGTGAACAAAATGGATGCCACAAAGACCCCGGCCATAGCATCTTCCCAGGGAATGCCCATGACCAGAACCACCGAGTAAGTGAAGAACGCATTGTCCCCCAGGCCCGGCGCGATGGCGATCGGATAATTGGCCAAAAAGCCCATCAAAAGACAGCCCATAATGGCTGATAAAGCGGTGGCAGTGAAGACTGCCCCCGGATCCATGCCGGCGTCCCCCAGAATCTGCGGGTTTACGAAAAGAATATAGGCCATGGATACGAAAGTGGTAAGACCTGCCAGACATTCGGTTCTGACAGTGGTTTTATTTTCCGTTAAATGAAATATACGGTCCAGCATCCCTTTTGATGCACTTTCAGACATTGTTCACATACCTCCCAATTAATGTGTTCTTGCGTATTCTTCCAATTCAGCGATGTACATGGCTTTCATTTCATCGCTGATCCAGCTGGCTTCAAAGGAATTTCTAGCGAGCTGTACCACCTGCTCTTTGGTCAGGTCAAATTCCTGCGCCAGTTCGTAGTAGTTCTGGCTGATGTAGCCGCCAAAGTAAGCCGGGTCATCGGAGTTCACGCAAATCTTCGCGCCTTTTTCCAGCAGTAATTTGATTTCCGGTCCCTTCATTTCCGGGGTGACGAAGGCATTGGACTTCGGGCAAGTGGTGAAACCAATTTTTCTCTTCACCGCCAGATCGATCAGGTCCGGATCTTCCACGATGTTGGTACCGTGGTCGATGCGTTCTACATCGATGACTTCCAGCAGCTGGCGGATATGTTCGATGGAATCCTTCTGGTCCAGGTCCGCGTGAGCAGTCACATGGAGGCCATGCTTTGCTGCTTCATCGAAAACCGGGAAGAATTTCATCGGCGGGTTGTTGTGTTCGTCAGAGTCCAAGCCTACGCCGATGAATTTATCTTTGTAAGCCAAGGATTCTTCCAGGGTCTCTCTAGCGGACTGGCGGGACATATCGCGAAGGAAGCACATGATGAGACGGGCATCAATGTTCATAGCGCGAGCATCTACCGTTGCGCGATACAGTCCATTGATCACCGTCTCGAAAGCAATACCTCTGGTGGTGTGTGCCTGGGGATCAAAGAAAATTTCCACATGGCGTACATTGTTTTCCTTCGCCCGCTTCAGATAATCCATAGCCAGCGCATAGAAATCCTCCTCGGTCTGCAGTACGTTCATAGCCGGATAATACACCGCCAGGAAAGACGCCAGGTCATCATAGTCATAGGACTTTCTCACCTCTTCGATGGTGGTCTGTCCGATATCGATATGATTCTTCTGCGCCAAAGCCAGCTTCAGCTCCGGCTCCAAAGACCCTTCGATATGAAGATGCAATTCAGCCTTCGGCATTCCCTGTACAAATTCCATGGTAACTTCCGAACTCATCATATTCCTCCTTTGAAAAACAAAAAATGCGAAATAAACCACGGTCATTATATCACAAGATACTCTAATTTGTATTATATGAAATCGAGAATAGAAAATGAGTTAATTGATAGTGAGCGAGATTACCGCTATTGGTTTAGTAGTCGGTAGTCAGTAGTCGGTAGTCAGGGCGCGTTTAGCTGCTAATCAACATGTCGCCGAGTGCAAAGTGCATCCCGCGTTTCAGGGAAAGCAGGATATGGAGCGGCGTACCGCTAGTGCAGACTAACCCCCGCCCTTCGGGCCCTCCCCCTTCCGAAGGAAGGGGGTATATATAAGGTGGGACCTTCCTTCGGAAGGTCCATTCCTCTTTAACCTCCTTCCTCTGGAAGGAGGGGGACCGCCTCCGGCGGTGGAGGTTGGCGCGCAGTTTGTGCGTATAGCGCTATTTGTACACCAGCCCGCCAGCAGCTTAGCTCTCTATTGTTACGCAAGCCCTACATGGATAGACCCTTGGAGAAGGGTCTATCCATGTAGGGCTTGCATAACAAATCTATGCTATCGCTCTGCATAAACGCCTTAACTTGACAGCATTGCCTGGAGAAGGGACCGCCCAATAGGGCGGGATGGAATGCGCCGAAGGCGCATACTCAGCACTGACGGAAAGCATACCGATGTTGATATATAGTTCTGCAGTACCACTAGTGCAAATTGTGCCTCTGGCGAGTCACTCCATCCGCCACTTTCCAATTTGATGCGGCGCACCATCGCTCCATACTCCACTCTTGCGGGCATCACCCGCCCTACGGGCACCCTCTTCAGAGAAGAGGGCTTGGCACATTGGAC
>CAVHZP010000157.1:0-5125 GCA_963640485.1 bacterium
ATACGACAACAATCATTCCCATGAATCGGCATGCCCGGTATTCTACCGGGTGCCTTTTTATGCTGTTTACATAGTGAGGAAATTATGGCAGACAACAAGAACCAGAACAACGGACCGAAGCTGAATGACCAGATGCTCATCCGTCGCGAAAAGCTGGAAAAGATTCGCGCCCTCGGCGTAGAACCCTATGGTCAGAAGTTTGACTGGGACCATCATGCCCAGGACGTGAGAGACAACGCAGAACAGCTCGAAAAAGAAGAAACCCACATCCGCATGGCCGGCCGCATCATGATCCGTCGCGGCCAGGGCAAGACCGCTTTCTGCGTACTCCGCGACCAGACCGGCGATATGCAGCTCTATTTCAGAAAAGACGAACTCTCTGAAGACGAATGGGCACTCTTTAAACTGGTAGACCTGGGCGACATCCTGGGCATCGAAGGCGTGGTATTCAAGACCCACACCGGCGAGCTCACCGTCCGCGTCGTTCATTTCACCATGCTTGCCAAGTCCCTGCGTCCGCTGCCGGAAAAATGGCACGGCCTCACCGACAAGGAACAGCGCTATCGCCAGAGATACCTGGACCTCATGGTAAATCCGGAAGTGAGAGACACCTTCGTCAAGAGAGCTGCTATGATGCGCGCCATCCGCCAGTGGTACACGGAACACGGTTTCCTGGAAGTAGAAACCCCGGTGCTGCAGCCCCTCTACGGCGGCGCCAACGCCAAGCCATTCACCACCCATTTCAACGCGCTGGACATGACCATGTACATGCGCATTGCGCCGGAACTCTACCTGAAGAGACTCCTCGTGGGCGGCTATGAACGAATTTTCGAAATCACCAGAAACTTCAGAAACGAAGGCATGGATACCCGTCATAACCCGGAATTCACCGCCATCGAAACCTACCAGGCTTATGGCGATATCGAAGACGTCATCAACCAGACCGAACAGATCGTGGAAGCCTGCGCCCTCGCTGCTTATGGCACCACCAAGTTTGTCTATGAAGATACAGAAATCGACGTGAAAGCCCCCTGGCCGCGCCTCACCATGGCAGAAGCCGTAAAGAAATATACACCGAACCACGAAGACTTCGACGCTTGCGAAACCATCGAAGACGCTCGCGCCATCGCTGACCGTCTCCATGTGGAATACACCGAATTCGACGGCTTTGGCAAAATCTTGGCAGAATGTTTCGACGCTTACGCTGAAGAACACCTCATCCAGCCGGTGCACATCACCCGTCACCCCATCGAAGTATCCCCGCTGTCCAAGCTCGACCCCACCGATGACCGCTACACCATCCGTTTCGAATCCTACATCTACGGCCGCGAACTGGCGAATGGCTTCTCCGAATTGAATGACCCCATCGACCAGCGCCAGCGTTTCGAAATGCAGGTAGAAGAAAGAAAACATGGCGACGACGAAGCTCACCCGATCGATGAAGATTTCCTCACCGCTCTGGAATACGGCATGCCACCAACCGGCGGCCTGGGCATCGGCCTCGATCGCCTCTTCATGCTCATGACCAACTCCTCCAGCATCAGAGACATCCTCCTCTTCCCGGCCATGAAACCGGAAACCGCGCTGGAAAAGAAAGTGGCCAAAGCAGCAGAAGAAGCAGCCGCTGACATCGCGGAAGCTGAAGAAGCCATCGACTTCTCCAAAGTAGAAATCGAACCGCTCTTCCAGGATTTCGTAGACTTCGAAACCTTCAGCAAATCCGACTTCCGCGCTGTGAAAGTCAAGGAATGCGTCGCTGTACCGAAGAGCAAAAAGCTCTTGCAGTTCACCTTAGACGACGGCACAGGCACCGACCGCACCATCCTCTCCGGCATCCATGCCTTCTATGAACCGGAAGAACTGGTGGGCAAGACCCTGATTGCCATCGTAAACCTGCCCCCAAGAAAGATGATGGGCATCGAATCTTGCGGCATGCTCCTCTCGGCTATTCACAATGAAGAAGGCGAAGAAAAACTCCACCTCCTTATGGTAGACCGCCATATCCCTGCCGGTGCAAAACTGTACTAATTGGGGAAATAGAAATCCCCCGTTCCTCGAAAGAGGAGCGGGGGGTTTATGTTGGAGATGTTTACCGTTATCGGTTTAGTAATCAGTAATCAGTAATTAGTGGTCAGGGCGCGTTCACCGATTGCTGAGTATCGACTGTTTAACCGAAAGCGGTATTCATGCAAGACGGGCAAGCCGTCAAATGCGTCCCGACTACCGACTACCGACTACTGACCACTGACTACGGATTACTTATTTCCAGCGACAATAGGTAGCTTGCCTCTTTTTGTATAATAAGGACAACAGGAGGTGAGGGCATGAAACGTATCTTTTTATTGATTGGGTACCGTATGCTTGGCCTGGCTACTTGGGCTGGGTATATGGGAAAACTTCTCATTGGAGTGGTGATGTGTGGACTGATCGCCTATGGGATTTATTGGGGGCTCGATTTGGATAGGCTTCAGGTTTCGCCTGTTTCAACCGGCCAGAGTGCGCCGATCTTTCTGGTGGCAAAAAAGTCGGCAGGCTATTACGATGAAAATAGTGAAGAGGATGGCGAGGAGGAGATCTATGATGAGGAATACGATGATATTCCTGATAGTCCCGGTGTCTATGAATACGATGGCCGACAGGTGAGGGTCGTCGAAGCACGGTATAACAGATGGATCGAGCCGGACTATCGGGAAGAGGAAATTGATGAGGATTATGATATTTACGATCATATCCGGCGATAAGACATAGGGCAACAAAAAAGCAATGACTTGGCAGGTCATTGCTTTTTTGTTGAGAAATTTTCAGGTTGCAGCTTGAAGCAGATTGTTGCGCTGCATCATAAAAATCCTTAATAGCATTGCTACGAGGTGGGGCGGGGAAGCAGGAAAACGCGCCTTATCCCCTATCCCTGGACGCTATCGTCACAAATTTCTGCAGCAGTTTCCACTGGGCGTTCTCTTCTTTCCAGCCGAAGCGGATGGCGTATGTGGTGCCGGAGGAGAAGTGGAGGATTTCTAAATCCTTGCGCTGGGCGGGGGAGAGGGTGGCCTGGTAGATGGCGCTGGGGGAGAAGCAGGCGCCCTGGCCCTGGGCGCAGCAGTCCAGGAGCATTTCTATATTGTGAGAGCGGCACTTCACCAGAGGAATCAGATCCGAGCGGCGGAGGAGGTTCTCGGCGATGCGGCCCATGATGTCATTGGGGTAGCCTAAGAGGAAGGGGCAGTCAGCCAAGGGATGCAGGTCCTCTTCGGTGAAAACTTTTTCGAGTCGGCTTGGGTAATTCTCTCCGTAGAGCTTGCGCAGGAGGACGCGGGGGAGGAGGAGCACCACTTCTTCTTCGTAGAAAACTTTGGTCTGCACGCCGGGGATGTGCTCCGATAGGTCGCCGATCATGAGGTCCAGATTTCCGGCGAGGAGAGAATTTTTCAGCGCCTCATTGGTGTCCTCCTGGATTTCCAGACTCACCAGGGGATAGGCTTCCTCGAAACGCTCAATGAGCCGCGGGAGGACGATGCGACCCCGGGTCATGGCGATACCGATGCGAAGAGTGCCCCGCTGTTCCTTCGCGCGGTCGGCAAATTCATTCACCATGGCGCGGTAGTTGCGGTGAAAGGAAATCGCGTAGCGCTCGAAGGCTTTCCCTTCCTCTGTGAGCTCCAAAGGCACGTGGCGCACAAAGAGACGGAAGCCCAGCTCCCGCTCCAGGGCGGCGATCTGCCCGCTCAATGTCTGCTGGGTCACGTGCAGCTTCTCCGCCGCCTTCGTGAAACTTCGCTCCGTGGCAGTGGCGAGAAAGTAGTTGATGTTTTGAAAATTCATGATTTCCTCCGGCATGGAATCGTTTCCTGTATTATATGATATGGGGCGCAGGACGGTAAAGGGGAGTCTCATGGGGATGACGCCATGGGTTTAGGGAACCACTGATCACTGACTACGAAACCACCAACGCTAAAAACACCTCACCGTGCAAATTTCATTTCTCCCTAAATACCATTCTACGGGTTGGCTAAAAATAAAAGCGGGGCAGCCTTGACTATTTCCATAGAATAAGAGATACTAAGGCTGAAACATTTTGGCGAGAGTGAATGGGGATTTCCCTTTTGCTTCCGCTCTTATATATCTTTTCGAAGGGAGAATGCAAATGAAATCTTGGTACAAAGGCGCACTCATGGCGGGCCTCCTGACCGCTTGTTTCCTGAGCGGCACGGCGCAGGCAGCGCATCACTCGGACTACGGTCCTGGGGACTACAAGGCAGCCATGGAAGCAGAAAAGAAGGATATGCGTACGGTAAAAATCTGGGTCGAAGAAGGCGTCACTGTGGAATTGGACGGCGAGGTACTGAAGAATCCGGAACAGAAGAAAGGCTATGACGTATACAAAGTGCCGGATACGGTGCTGGGCCGTCATCACGTGAAGCTCTCTCATCCCGATGCCGGCGTATGGCAGGAGTGCGTGCGCATCACCAAAACCTATCCGAATCCGGTGAATAGCAACTGCGACCTTTCCGGCAATCTCCGCTTCGGCAAACAGGCCGAGGGTGAAGAAACCTATGAGACCCTGGAGAAAAAAGTGCCGCCACAGATCGGTTACATTCGCCAGGAAGGCGTGAAGATGAAAGCGGAACCGTCCGCTAAAGCAAAGACTGCCAAGGAAATGAAACCGGGTATGGGCCTCTCCGTCATCGGCACCTACTATGAGGAAGACGGCGACATCTGGTACCATGTAGAACTGGCGGACCGCACCCAGGGCTGGATCCTCGCTGACCAGGTGACCATGAAGCGTGGTTTCCTGGCACATTCGGAAATAGAGACCATCGGCCTCGGCTGCTGCCACGGCAGAGGTTGAGAGAAGAGCTGCGAGACTTTTGTCTCGCGGTTTTTTTATGGGGAAAGTAATCGGTAGTCGGTGGTCGGTAGTCAGGGCGCGTTTGACGCTGGAGGTAGCTGTCGCAGGCGCGATGAGCACCTACAGCCTCCAACCCCGACTACCGACCACTGACTACCGACTACCATTCCCTCTGGCGCTCTCTTCCCTCCCGTGCTATACTAATTTATTATCGCGCTCTAAGGGAACACTGATTAAATCGAAGAATCAGAAATTATACGAATTTTTAAGCAATACTTC
>CAVHZP010000158.1:0-5066 GCA_963640485.1 bacterium
CTGGCGGTGAGTGCATCCCGACCACCGACTACTCAATCGATGGCGGAAGTAGCACAAATGGGATTGCAGCCAAACGCGCCCTGACTACTGACCACTGATCACTGACTACTAACCTGATAGCGGTATCATCGTGAACGAGATTGCAGCTAAACGCGGCCTGACTACCGACCACTGATCACTGACTACTAACCTGATAGCGGTATCATCGTGAACAAGATTGCAGCCAAACGCGCCCCGACTACTGACCACTGATCACTGACTACTAACCTGATAGCGGTATCATCGTGAACGAGATTGCAGCTAAACGCGGCCTGACTACCGACCACTGATCACTGACTACTAACCTGATAGCGGTATCATCGTGAACAAGATTGCAGCCAAACGCGCCCCGACTACTGACCACTGATCACTGACTACTAACCTGATAGCGGTATCATCGTGAACGAGATTGCAGCTAAACGCGGCCTGACTACCGACCACTGATCACTGACTACTAACCTGATAGCGGTATCATCGTGAACAAGATTGCAGCCAAACGCGCCCCGACTACTGACCACTGATCACTGACTACTAACCTGATAGCGGTATCATCGTGAACGAGATTGCAGCTAAACGCGGCCTGACTACCGACCACTGATCACTGACTACTAACCTGATAGCGGTATCATCGTGAACAAGATTGCAGCCAAACGCGCCCCGACTACTGACCACTGATCACTGACTACTAACCTGATAGCGGTATCATCGTGAACGAGATTGCAGCCAAACGCGCCCTGACTACTGACCACTGATCACTGACTACTAAACCTCCATCATTACTCATGCGAATTGTACTTTTATTTTAGGATACATGGAATGAACCAAACAAATACAGAAAATAAAAAGAATCCTTCTGAGAAGGATCTCGAACGAACTGACAGCCCGGGCCATTGGAAAATTTGGTGGGCCATTGCCACGCTGGTGCCTTTTGGGCTTTCCTTTTTCCTTTCCTGGTACTTTGGAGCGCCGGGGGGCTATGAGCTATTCTCCCAGGTGAAGGTGTTCCTGCTGTTCTTACAGGTGGGATTCATCACCGCCTATTTCATTCGTCACCACTTGCATCGGGCGGCGGTGCACCTATGGGCGACCATCGGCGTCTTGTGGCTGCTGTCGCTCATCGTGCCGTATCTATCTACGCAGACGGATGTGGTGCTGGATATGTCAGATATATCCGGCGAGCTTTCGACGCCGATTTATCTTTTCATTTCCTGTCTCTCGGCGGCGTGGATCCTGCCGGGGAAATGGCGCATGATTGCCCGTATTTCCTGCGTGCTCCTGATGCTTCTCTATGTAGGCATCCAATTCACTTACGTGGGTTACTATTTCATCACCCACTCGCTGATTTCCATCAATATGCTTCTGGCGCTGGCGCAGACGAATGTGGCGGAGACCATGGAGTATATCGAGGTGAATATCCCTTACGCGGAGCTCTTTGCCGGGGGATTGGCGCTTCTGATTTTTGCGTGGCTGGTGTTCCACACGAGCCGCTTCAGTTTCCACCGCACGCTGCCGGTGTCTAGGACGACCTGGTGGGTCATGGCGTTCCTCTTCTGTGTGAACGTGGGACTCTGCTGCCTCTCCATCGGCGCGACCCGGCTGGCTCATGTGTATTATGAAACTTACGAAACCCTCCACAGCTTTTCGGATTTCCAGAAAATGGTGGAGAAGCGCCGGCGGATGCATATCAAAGACGAGGCAACGGCACAGGCGCTCCGGGATGCGCCGGATGGGCTCTATGTGCTCATCGTGGGTGAGTCTTTGAACCGCGACCACATGGGTGTCTATGGCTATCACCGGGACACCACGCCATTCCAGACGGCGGCAGCAGCGGATCCGAATTATATTTTCTTCAACCACGCCTACTCCTGCTACACCCAGACGGTGCAGGTGCTGACGGAGGCTTTGACCGAGAAGAACCAGTACAACCACATGGATCTGGTGGATGCATACTCCATCATTGACCTCGCCAGAGAGGCGGGCTTCCGCACCACCTGGATTTCCAACCAGTCCCGCTACGGTGTGTGGGATACGCCCATCGGCGCCATCGGCAGCGCTTGCGATGACCAGTACTGGATCAATCAGTACATCGGCACCGACGTGATCACCAAGGACTACGACAGCGTGCTGGTGCCGTACCTGCGCCGTGTGAATCCGGAGAACCGCCGCCAGCTGGTGGTGGTCCATCTCATGGGCAGCCACGTGAGTTATTGGGACCGGTACCCCAGCGAATTTTACCACTGGCCTCGCGATATGACGAAGGAACGCACCACCGCGGAAGTGATGAATGATGAGTATGACAACTCCGTCCTCTTCAATGACTACGTGGTGGAAGGGATCATGAATGAAGCGGTGAACTACCTCAAAGCCGACGGCGTCCTCTATTTCTCTGATCACGGCGAACAGGTGGCAGAGCGCCCGGGGCACAACGCCGACCAGTTCGACTACACCATGGTGCACATTCCCTTCTGGATTTACACGTCTGACGACTATCAGCGTGCGCACCGGAGCGAGATGCGAACCATGTGGGACAGAAGAAATATGCCATTCTCCAACGATATGGTGTATGATACGTTCATGGGACTCATGGGCCTCACGGCGGCGCATTACGACAGCACCGCCGACATCCTGTCGGCGGACTTCGACAAGGACGTGACCACCCTGATGACCATGTATGGAAATATCATGATCCGTGACGACACCGAGCAGCTGGGGCCGGACCTGGCGAAAGAAGACGCCCGGTGGAATGCGGAAATCGAATCCCGCAGAGAAGGCTTCGACTGGACCGCCTACGAGCCGATCCAAATCGCCGGCAGCGTCGTGCCGGACGTGCCGAATGTGGGGACGAGCACGGAAAAATAAGGTGGCTCTGCCGCTAGTGCGTACATGGTGGCGTCGCTCCTAGCAGCTAGGAGCTTCAGCGACATGTAAGCACTAGGGAAATCATTAATAACAAAAGGAGAACTAACCATGCGTCTAAGACGGAAGCCTTGGATCGAAGAGGCAATCAAGAATTATACATCCATCCTGTTTCTGGAAGAACCGACGGACATGAAAGGGAAATGGAGTACCCAGTTTCCCAATCCTTCCCAGCCGCTCCATGTAGAGTTTGGCACCGGCAAGGGGCAGTTCATTTCCGGCATGGCAGCGCTGCACCCTGATGTGAACTATGTGGGCATGGAAGTGCAGGAAGGGGTCATTTACTACGCGGCGCAGAAGACTGCGGAGAAGGACCCGCCGGTTTCCAATGTGCGACTAATCCTTGGCGACGTGAGCGAAATCCTTTCCATCTTTGACGAAGGGGAAGTGGATGTGATTTATCTTAATTTCAGCGATCCCTGGCCGAAGGCGCGCCACGCGAAGCGCCGCCTCACGTATCGTGATTTCCTGAAACGCTACGCCGTCATTCTGAAGGCAGGCGGAGAAATCCGTTTCAAGACGGACAACAAAGACCTCTTCGATTTCTCTGTGGAAGAATTCCAGGCTATGGGCTGGGAGTTGTCGGACGTGACCTATGACCTCCATGCAGCGCCGGTGGAAGGCGACGTGGAGACGGAGTATGAAGAGAAATTTTCGAAGAAGGGAAATCTGATCTGCCGCCTTGTGGCGAGGAGGCCCTGATGGATAGGAAGTACGCCCCCGCGCCGTTGAAGTGGATGCTCATCGTGGCGGGCGTACTGATCGTTATCGGTGTCATCAATGTGTACAGCGCCACGTATTACATGAATATCAAGCTGGGCGCGAGCCCCTACGTCTATCTGAAAAATCACCTGATCTATCTGGGACTCGGCGCGGTAGCCGCTTTGGGGGCGGCCTTCACGCCGAAATCGCTGATCCGCAGGTTCCGGTGGCTCTGGGCGGGGGCTGTGGCGCTCATGCTGCTGGTGGTCATGTTCGCCGGCGTGAACGTCAATGGCGCCACCCGCTGGATGGCTCTTGGCAGCTTCACACTGCAGCCTTCGGAATTCGCCAAGGTAGCGGGCGTCATGTGGGCGGCGTACTACCTGGCGAAGCGCATGGCGGCGGGAGAAGAAATCACTTTGATTAAGCGGTTTTTCCTGACCATCCGGGACTTGCTTTTCCGAAAGAAAAGAGGGAAAACGCTCCGGGCCTCGTTCCTTTACTACGTGCCGCTCTACCTGCCTCTTCTGCTGGCGGGTATGGTCATTAAGCAGCCGGACATGGGTACCGCCGGCATGATCCTGATTTTCCCGGTGCTTCTCTATGTGATCGCCGGCCTTTCGGGACGGGAAATTCTTGAGGGTATCGGCCTCGCGATTGTCCTTTTTATCGTTTTGGTTTACGCCGAACCCTATCGCATGGAGCGCGTGGAAGTATTTCTGGATCCCTTCGCCCAGGCGCAAGGGAAAGGCTATCAGGTGGTGCAGAGCATCATCGCCGTAGGCTCCGGCGGCCTGTGGGGTCAAAGTCTCGGCGAAGGGATGGCGAAATTTTTCTACCTTCCCGAGCAGTACACCGACTTTGCCTTCGCTGTATTCAGTCAGGAATTCGGTTTCCTGGGCTCCGTTTTTCTGCTGAGCCTTTATATGGCGTTCCTGGTTTTCGGATTCCTCACGGCGAAAGAGCTCAAGGAAATCTATGCGGCCCTCGTAGTCTACGGGCTTACCATGCTCATTTCCCTGCAGGGGATTCTAAATATCGCCATGGTCATCGGCTGCTTCCCTGTCACCGGTGTCCCGCTGCCCTTCATCTCCTACGGCGGCAGCTCTCTTCTCACAAACCTCATCGCCCTGGGCCTCATCTGGGGCACCACCGTCCAAAGCCTCGCGCAGACGGACCAGGAAGAGAGAAGAAGGAGAATCGATGCCATGGAGGGGCGTGGGTATTAGGAAATATAAAAAGCACTTGACGTTAGCGTCAGGTGCTTTTCTTTTTGCTGTTCTGGGCGCTGGTGGTTTAGTAATCAGTGGTCAGTAGTCAGTGGTCAGTACGCGGTTGATGCCTTTCTCACATATCGGGATAACCGCTATGTGGAAAAGGCGTTCATCGCGTCCTGATTACTGATCACT
>CAVHZP010000159.1:0-5045 GCA_963640485.1 bacterium
TCCTCGTCTTGCATAAAAATTCCAGTATGATTTCAGATAACGATTTAATCAGTGCTTCCCTAGGGAAACACTGATTAAATCGCCATCTGAATTTCTGGGACCGGCAATAGTTCAGCCGAGAAAAATATGATGTATTACGAGGAATTGGGTGAGGAAATCAAAAGATATGGAAACGCAGGCACTGGAAAATGTACTGCTCGGGCGGCCACTGACAAATGAACAAAAGAAGGCTTGGAATAGAATGGCTAAAAGGGTGAATAAACGGTGCCGTAAAAACAAGTGGCGGATTCTTGAGGTTGATGAGGATTGCTCGGAGGGAGTGCGATAACGGAAAATGTATTTGCATATGGCAATTTACAGGGACGTGTGATTATGCAATTCCCTGAGGATATCCCCAATGGTAAAATAAACGAGAATATCAAAATATCACAAAGGAGGTGAAAAATCATGTTATGGGTGATTACAGATACGCATTTTAACCATCATGCCATGCTGAAGAGTTGCGGGCGGCCGGAGAATTTTATGGAGCTGATTTGCGAAAATTGGCAGAAAGTGGTGAAGCCGACGGATACGGTGATTCACCTGGGCGACTGCGCCTGGCGGCCGGAGGGGATGCAGCGATTGCTCTCGCTTCCCGGAAAGAAAATTTTGGTGCGGGGCAATCATGATGATAAGTCTTTGGAAAAGTATATGGAAATGGGCTGGGATTTTGCTTGTGACTCTACCGTTATGAGGCTTGGCGGCATCACGATTCTCTTTTCTCACAAGCCGCGGTGGGGGCACCGGGCGGATATCAATATTCATGGACATTTTCACGATTTGCACCGGGAAGATTTCTCGCGGCTCTACCTTCCGCTTTCGCTAGAGGCGATGGGTTATCAGCCCATCGCGCTGGATGACGAGTTTCTGGGGCCCATTTCCAGTTGGGTAGGGAAGAGACGGATTCCGAAGCTCATGGAAATCTACAAGCTGAAGCAAAATCATCGGCCTTTGAACAGACGGGACATTTATGGCCGGCAGGGAAGAGAGCGGTTTATGCAGGAGTTCTTCAAGCATGCCAACGGTGAGGCGAATGCAGCCTGTGAGGGAGAGCCGGATATCGATTCTATTTTGAAGACTTATGGAATTTCCGAAGGGATGATCGAGGGAGAATGATCATCCCTTTTTCTTGTGCCGTTATTTGCTCTCTCTGCGTGCATGACCGCCGACTACCGACTACGATTTCCTTTCCCATTTCTTCTTATATGTTATAAAATAGGGAAATAGAAATAGGAGGTCATTATGGACGAAAAGTTAGAGATATATGCGAAGCACCTGGCCGGGGTGGTAGAGATTCCCACGGTTTCCTTTGTCAATGATGAAGGAACGGACTGGAGTCAGTTCGATCGGCTTCACCAGTATTTACAGGAAGCCTATCCGCTGGTGCATGAGAAATTGGAGCTCACGGCTATCGGGAAGGCGAGTTTGCTATTTCATTGGAAATCGGAGCATCCGAAAAAGTTGCCGGTGCTTTTGATGGCGCATCAGGATGTGGTGCCGGCGTTGCATGAAGAGCAGTGGAGCCATCCGCCGTTCTCTGCGGCTATCGCAGATGGCTGCCTGTGGGGGCGCGGCGCGGAGGATTGCAAGTCAGTGCTCACGTCGGAAATGGATGCTATCACCGAGCTTTTAAAGGAAGGCTTTGCGCCGGATTTCGATATCTATCTGTCCTTCGGGCACAATGAAGAGGTGCAGTGCACTGATGACAAGAAGGGCTCGGTGCTGGCAGCGCAGTATCTCAAGGAGAATGGCGTGGAGCTGGGCTGCATTTTTGATGAAGGCGGCTACGTGGAAGAAGTGGGGCTTCATGGCAATGAGGTGCCGGTGGCGTTGGTGGGGCTGGCAGAGAAGGCGCCGAACGAGTTTGCTCTCTATAAAGATGGCGCCGGCGGTCATGCCAGCAGGCCCGGCAAAGGCACGGTGCTCGGCGATGTGGCTCGGGCGGTGGCAGCAGTGGAGGCGCACCCCATGCCTTACCGATTGACGCCTCTCATTAAGGCGCACTTGAAGGCGCTGGCGGCATCGCAAGAAGGGAAGCGGAAGAAATGGTATGCTCACCCGAAGAAATATTGGAAAGAGCTTGGCGCGTTGGCGAAGGAAGACCGGGAGCTGGACGCGAAGCTTCATACCACCTTTGCCGTCACCATGGCAGAGGCGAGCAGCCAGGCGAATGTGATTCCCTCTCATGCGGAAGTGACTATGAGCGTTCGCATCCTCCAGGGCGACACGGTGGAGTCGGTGAAAGAGCATCTCGAGTCCATTATGCCCTGCGGTGTGCAGGTGAAAGTACCTTTCGCAGAAAATCCCAAGCCTGCCGGCTCCGTGGATAGCAAGGAGTACAAGCTCATGGCGGAAACGATTCGCGAAATCTTTGGGGCGGACACCCGCATCGTGCCAAATCTCATGCTGGGTGCCTCGGACTCCCGCAATTATTCGGAAGTTTCGGATAATATTTTCCGCTTCTGCGGCCGTTTGAAGACACCCAAGTGGGGCGAAGCGCATCAGGTGGACGAGCGAATGCCCATCGAGCACTTGGATCTGCCGGTGAAATTTTTCAAACTGTTTTTGCGTAAATACAATGGTGAGGCGTGATGTATCAGAAACCAAAAATCGGAAATCTAGTCCTGGATGGCTGGGCGCTCCTGGCACCTATGGCAGGCGTCAGCGACCTGGCGTACCGTGTCATTGCCCGCCGCATGGGCGCCGCCATGACCACTGCGGAAATGGTGAGTGCCAAGGGACTGTACTATAGAAATGAGAAGACCCGGGACATGCTGGCCATTGATCCTGGGGAGCATCCGGTGTCGCTGCAGATTTTCGGCAGCGACCCGGACATCATGGCACTGGGAGCGAAGGAAATGGAAAAAGCCGGCGCTGATGTGATCGATATCAACATGGGCTGCCCCATGCAGAAAGTAGTGAAGAACGGCGACGGTTCGGCGCTGATGAAGAGTGTTCCTTTGGCGGCGTCCATCGTGAAAGCTATGACCGCGGCGGTCACCGTGCCGGTCACGGTGAAGATGCGCCTTGGTTGGTCGCAGGAAACGGAAAATTGCGTAGAGCTGGCGCAGGCGGTGGAAGAAGCCGGTGCTGCTGCTATCACCGTCCACGGTCGCACGCGGGAAGATTTCTACACCGGCAAAGCGGATTGGGGAAAAATCGCCGAAGTGGTGCAGGCGGTGAAGATTCCGGTCATCGGAAACGGCGACGTAGTGGACGGCCCTACGGCGAAAGCGTTGATGGAAGAAACCGGCTGCGCTGCGGTAGCCATCGGCCGCGCTGCCTGGGGAAATCCATGGATTTTTAAAGCCGTAGACACATACCTGGAGACAGGAGAGCTCCTGTCTCCACCGAGCTGGGAAATGCGCCTCGCCATGGCAAGGGAACATTTGCATGGCCTGGTGATTGAGAAAGGCGAAAACGCCGCGGTTCGCGAAATGCGCGCCCACGCCAGCCGCTATTTCCACGGCCTCCCCGAAGCCGCAGCCCTCCGCCGGGAAATTATGAAAGCCCTGACGGAAGAAGAATTCAACCGCACGCTGGATGCTTACGAGGAGGCGAAGGGGCTGAAATAAAAGGGATAAGGGACATGGGATAAGGGATAAGGGCGCATTTGACTGCTTCGTCAAATGCGTCAAGCCCTTTTCGCTGAAGGGGATGCCCGTAGGTCGGGGGATGCAAAACGCTACTGTATTTCCATCCCTCGGACTAATGGCCACCTTCTTCAGCGAAGAAGGCATATGCGCATCTCTCGCTACAGTCCAATGCGTCCCTATCCCTTATCCCCTATCCCTTATCCCTAAGCATCATTCCTTTTCCTCATGACTTCTCCCGCTAAACAGAAAAGTGTAACGATAAAATGAGAAAATAAAAGCTTAAAGATGGGTACAAATAAACATTCATTAAAAACGCGATTATAATTTTGAAAAACGCCTCTTTACACAGGTGGGAAGCCTTACATTTTATTGACAAGGGAAAATAGAAATATTAGAATGATTAAGGATTCTACAACGTGAAACGCGATGGAGCAGTGGGAAGTGTCTACGCCTTTGGGCGCAGGCTTTTTTATCCTCATCGCGGAGAGGAGAGAAAATGCGAACCATGGGTCTTATTTCCGGCTACCAGTTTGGCAAGCGGGGCATCTGTGTGCCCTTGTGGAAGCAGGCTCTCATTGTAGACTTTTTGAGAATGGAAAAGAAAACTCCTTCGGGAAGAATGGCATCTTTGTGATGCGTGATTCTTTTTGAAGGAGTTATTTTGTTTGGGGATTTCCTATTTCCTAAACAAGTGAGGTTTGAGGGAGGAACATCATGCATGTAGGAATTGTTATGGGAAGTGATTCCGATCTGCCGGCTATGAAAAAAGCCTTCGGCATTTTAGATGATTTCGGAGTCACCTATGATGTTGCTATCGCATCAGCACATCGCACACCAAAGAAACTGGCTGACTTTGTGGCAGCGCAGGAAGAAAAAGGCGCAGGCGCATTCATCGCCGGTGCCGGCATGGCGGCAGCCCTCCCGGGCGTGGTAGCCAGCTTGACTTTGCGCCCTGTCATCGGCGTACCGCTCTCCGGCGCGAAGCTTGATGGTATGGACGCGCTTTTCTCCATCGTGCAGATGCCGTCGGGCATCCCGGTAGCTACAGTCGCTATCGATGGCACAAAGAATGCGGCATTCCTGGCCGTAGAAATCGGCGCCGTATCCGATCCGGTTCTCTATGAGAAATACAAGGCATACCGCGAAAAAGCAGCCGCAGAAATTTTTGAAAAAGACGCCAAGCTCCAGAAGGAACTGGGGAAATAATGTAAGTGAGGAGTGAGGGGTTAGAAGTGAGGAGTGAAGGGCGGGGTCTAAGATGGCGAAGCCTTTCCTATTAAGCCCTCTTCCTTTGGAAGGGGGTGCCCGAAGGGCGGGGGATAGCCGAGCCGAAGGCTCGTTCGCGAGGCAGCAGCCAACCGCGCCCTGACTACCGACCACCGACTACCGATTACTAAATCGATAGCGGCA
>CAVHZP010000160.1:0-5013 GCA_963640485.1 bacterium
CCATGGAAGAATTGAGAGAGATGGGATTAGAGGTTGTTGATTAACATGGCGGTTTCGTAGTCGGTAATCGGTGGTCGGTAGTCGGGGCACGTGTACCTGCTTTCCCATTGTAGCCGTTATCCGTTTACCGTGTAACTGCGTGCCGTGCTATGTTTCGCTATCGCTATAAAGAGTCGGTAAACGGTTATACGGTTCACGGTAGTGGGGAAGCAGCAAAACACGTCCTGACTACCGACTACCGACCACCGACTACAAAACCCAACCTCCCCCGCTTCGCGGTCCCCCTCCTTCCAGAGGAAGGAGGTTAGATAAAGGAAGAAAGTATGTGTGAAACAATCGCAGATATCGGCGAATTTGGGCTCATTAACCGGGTAGCCCATGACCTGATTTACCGGCCGGAGCTGGTGAAGATTGGTGCTGGTGATGATGGGGCGGTGTACCGGATTCCCGCGGGCTATGACGAGGTGATTTCTACCGACACCATGGTGGAGGGGATTCATTTCGCTAAGGAAACCATGTCGCCCTATGATGTGGGCTGCAAGCTTTGCGCTTCCAATTTCAGTGACATGGCAGCTATGGGAGCCGAAGCAGTGGGATTTGTGATTTCTGCTGCGCTCCCGAAGGATCTGCCGGTGGCCTGGGTGGAAGATTGCTACGAAGGCATCCGCCGGTATTGCAAGACCTACCGAGTGAATCTCTTGGGCGGCGACGTGACCGGTTCTCCAAAGGGCGTGATCCTGACCGGCACGGTGATCGGTATGGTGCCTGCGGGGCAAGCCGTCACGCGGAAGGGGGCACGGCCCGGGGATTTAGTCTTTGTGACCGGGACGCTGGGCGATTCCGCTGCCGGGCTGGCGGCTCTTTTTGCGGGCATAGGAAATAACTGGCCCACACTGACCGCTCGCCACCAGCGGCCGGAGCCACAAATTAAGAAGGGCGCGCTTCTCCGCGAGGCGGGGGCGTCGTCTTTGAATGATATTTCCGATGGCCTTTCCCGGGAGCTGAATGAAATTGCCAGGGGAAGCCATGTGACCATAGAAATTGAAAGGGAGCGGATTCCTATTTCCCCGGAAGCCCAGGCTTTGGGCAAAGTGCTGGGGGAGGATCCGATTTCTTGGGCTTTAAACGGCGGCGAGGATTACCAGCTCACCGGCACCATCGCCAAGAAGGACTGGGGCAGTTTGTCTGCCAAAGATGGCATCACGATCATCGGGGAAGTGAAGGGCGTTTCCGATGGTCAATTATATATGAGTACCCGCGGGGAAAAGGCGCTGCTGTCGCCACTGGGGTATGATCATTTCAAAAAGGGAGGAAAACCATGTACACTTTAGTTGTTATCCGTCATGGCGAAAGTGAATGGAATCAGAAAAATCTGTTCTGCGGCTGGACTGACGTAGAAATCACTGAAAAAGGCTACCGGGAAGCGAGAGAGGCCGGCGAACTTTTAAAGAAGGAAGGATTTTCCTTTGACAAATGCTACACCTCCGTGCTGAAAAGAGCGATTCACACCGCTTACACGGTGCTGGATGCTATGGATCTCACCTGGATTCCGGTAGAAAAAAATTACCACCTGAACGAACGCCACTACGGCGCATTGCAGGGGCTGAACAAGACGGAAACTACCGATAAATACGGCGAAGCCCAGGTGCATTTGTGGCGCCGTTCCTACGATGTGCCGCCGCCCGCTCTGGCCCCCACGGACCCCAGAAGCCCGGAAAACCAGGCGCCTTACCAGAAGATCAAAGGTCAGGTGCAGCTGCCTTTGACGGAATGTCTGAAAGACACCGTGGCCCGCGTGGCACCGTACTTCGATGAAGTGATTCGTCCGGAAATCGAGAAGGGGGAAAAGATTCTCATCGCCGCTCACGGCAACTCTATCCGCGCGCTCAGAAAGCATTTGGAAGGGATTTCCGCCGATGAAATCGCCGGCATGAACGTCCCCACCGGTGTGCCTCTGGTGTACCACCTGAATGAAGATTTCACTGTCCACGATGTAGGCTACCTGGGCGATGCTGATGCCATTGCTGCAAAGATCAATGCGGTGAAGAACCAGTCGGCAGGGTCGAAGAAGTGAGGAAATAAGGCTATCGGTTTAGTAGTCGGTGGTCAGTAGTCGGTAGTCGGGGCGCATTTAACAATAACGGGAGATGGCAAATTTCCTTTTATTCAAGAATCTACTCACGGAAGGCTTACGGCACATAGTTACTTAAGCGATAGGAAGAAAAAACTTGGCGGGAATACCCTCAAATGGGGAGTGCGCTAAACGAGCCCTGACTACTGACTACCGACTACTGATTACTGATTACTAACCATCTAACGTTTGATTCCGCTATAGACCGGAGGTGAAGAAATGCAATGATGAAGCCTTGGAATGAGGCGAGTGCTTTCCTTGGAGAGGCGGAGAGTCTTCTCATCATGGAAGGCGGTGCCATGCGTGGGCTGTTTACAGCGGGCGTATTGGACGCATTGATGGATAAGGGGCTTTATTTCGAGAAATCCATGGGGATTTCTGCCGGTTCGATGCAGGGGCTGGGGTACCTGTCTCATCAGAGCGGGCGCAGTCTTCGGCTGAATATGACCTATGCCGAGGATAAACGGTACATGGGGATTTCCCACCTTCTGAAAGAGGGGAGCTATTTTAATTTCCGTTTTATCTTCGGCGAACTTTCGGACACCATCGATCCCTATGATTTCGAGGCGGCGGAGCAGGCGAAGGAGACTATGTACATCATCATGACCGATGCGAAGACCGGCGAGGCGGTGTATGTGTCCAGTAAGTCCTGCACCATGCGGGAGTTTTTCAAGATTTCTGAAGCCAGTTGCTCGATCCCTCTTTTTTCACAACCGGTACCCCTGGGCGGTCATTTCTATGTGGATGGCGGGATTGCCATGCCCTTCGTGCCGCTACCGGAGGAATTGCCATTTCCTGTGAAAAAGCCGGTCTATATCCTGACCCGGGACGTAAGCTACCGGAAAAAGCCGGTGCCGCCAGGATTTCATGGGCTTCTCAGCGCCTTCTATGGGAAAGAGTATCCCCGGGTGGTGGAGGACATGTGCCGCATCCCTCCTATATATAATGAAAAAGTAGAGAAACTTCTCGCGCTGGAGCGGGAAGGAAAGGTCTATATTATTCGTCCGGAGAGGCCGGTGACGGTGTCGCGGACGGAGAAAAATGTAAAGAAATTGCAGGCGCTCCATCAGGAAGGTTACGAGACCCTGATGGGCTGCTATGATTCGCTAACGAGGTGGCTCCATGAGTGAAGTCATGATTCACAGCCATAGCGTGAAGGAAACCATGGATTTTGGCTATTTCCTGGGGCGCCATGGTGAGGAAGATTTATTTATCGCCTTAGACGGCGACCTGGGGGCCGGCAAGACCCACCTGGTGCAGGGCCTCGCTGAGGGCCTTGGCATCGAAGGTGTGGTGGCAAGCCCCACATTTACCATTATGAATTATTACGAAGCGCCGCTCCCTTTGAAGCACTTCGATTTCTACCGACTCACCAGTGCTGACGAGCTTTATGGCATCGGCTGGGACGAGTACAGCGTCGGCGGCGTCACGGTGGCGGAGTGGGCAAGCATGTTTCCTGAAGTGCTTCCTGATGAAGCGATTCATGTGGAAATCCTTCTCGCCGGCGAATCGGAGCGGGAAATCAAAGTATCCTGGGGCCCGCGGGCGCCGGGAGCGGTTGTAAAGGAGATAGAAAATTATGCTTCTAGCCATTGATACATCATCACTGGTATTGAGCTGCGCCCTGGCGGAGAAAGATCGGCTGGTGGCGGAATGGACGGTGCAGAAGCGGCTGACTCACTCGGAGCAGCTGCTGCCGCACATTGACGAAATGATGAAAGAAGCCGGCGTGGATAAGAAGGAAATCACAGCCATCGCTGTATCCATCGGTCCCGGCTCCTTTACGGGCCTTCGCATCGGCCTTGCTACGGCGAAAATGGCGGCGTACATCTGGAATGTGCCTATCATCGGCGTGGACACACTGGAAGCGCTGGCGTGGAATATGGCGGCCAGCGACACTTTCGTGCTGCCTTTGATGGATGCGCAGAGAGGAAATGTGTACGCTGCGCTCTACGGCGCTTTTGAATCCCTCTGGAAAGAGGCGCCGGCGGAAGTGGCGCCGATTGATGAAGTCATCGCTGCTGCTGTGAAGCACGGTGGTCCAGTGGTGGCAGTGGGCGAGTGCGCTGATAAGTACAAAGAAAGGCTTCTCGCTGCAGGCATCCGCGTAGCATCGCCGCAGAGCCGTTGTTGCCGCGCCGGCAGTGTGGCCATGGCAGGCTTTGCACGGCTGGAGAAGGGGGAAACGGACAATCCATTGACCATTCTCCCCAATTATATTCGTAGAAGTGAGGCAGAGGTATTGTGGGAACAGCTGCACGGCAAATCGTAATCGAGAAAGCAGCGCCCACCGATGGGAAGACCATCTATGAAATCGGGACCCTCTGCTTCTCCGATGCCTGGCGGGAAGAGACGGTGCTCCACGACATGGAAGGGGACTATAGCTGCTACTTCATCGCCAAAGTCGATGGAGAAATCGCCGGCTATGGCTGCTTCTGGTTCATTGCCGACGAAGGGCAGCTGGTGAATATCGGCGTTCACCCGGACTACAGACGCCAGGGCATCGGCGAAGCTATTCTTACCCGCGGTATCGAAGAGGCCAGGGAAAGAGGTATGCGGACTATGTTCCTCGAAGTCCGCGTCAGCAACCTGGGTGCGCAGAAAATGTACGAGAAATTCGGCTTCCAGAATCTGGGCCTGCGGAAGAAGGTTTATGACCTGCCTATGGAAGATGGCTACGTGATGCAGCGGGACTTATAAAAGGTTCAAGTTGCAGACGTCAGATAGCCAGACATCAGACCGCGTACATACTTGCTGCCTCATAGCTTGGAGCTTGAACCTTGAATCTTTCCCAAAATCCTTTCGCGTGATTTCTGACAATATATATAATCTCAACAACAAGGAGTTCCTATGAAAATATTAGCATTTGAATCGAGCTGCGA
>CAVHZP010000161.1:0-5002 GCA_963640485.1 bacterium
GAACGCCGGCTTTGTCTGCTGCTTCTTTCCAGCCATCGAGAATGGTTGTGGTTTTCTTTTCCAGAATCTTGTCGAAGTCCGGAACTGCCATCATCTGTTTCAGGGTCTCGATGCCGGCGGTGACAGCCAGGGGATTTCCGGAGAGTGTACCTGCCTGGTAAACGGATCCGTCAGGAGCGATGCAGTTCATGATTTCCTTCTTGCCGCCGTAAGCTGCCGCCGGAAGGCCGCCGCCGATGATTTTTCCGAGGCAGGTCATGTCCGGGCGGATATGGTATCTTGCCTGAGCGCCGTGGAACGAGGAACGGAATCCGCACATGACTTCGTCGAAAATGAGGACGATGCCGTGCTTCTCGGTCTCACTGCGGAGGGTTTCCAGGAATCCTTCTACCGGTGGCACACAGCACATATTTCCTGCTACCGGCTCTACGATGACAGCGGCGATTTCATCACCCTGAGCGTCCATAATCTTTTTGAAAGCTTCGATATCATTGTACGGAGCCACCAGTGTATCCTGGGCGGTACCTTTGGTGACGCCGGCGCTGTCGGGGCTGCCGAAGGTAGCGGCACCGGAGCCTGCTTTGACCAGGAGGCTGTCGCCGTGGCCGTGATAGCAGCCTTCGAATTTCAGAATCTTATCTCTGCCGGTGTAGCCACGAGCCGCGCGGAGGGCGCTCATGGTGGCTTCGGTACCGGAGTTGACCATGCGGAGTTTTTCGATGGATGGATAAACCTGGTGAATCAGCTCAGCGATTTCTGTTTCCATCGGCGTCGGTGCGCCATAGGAGGTGCTTCTTTCAGCGGCTTTCTGGATAGCGGAAATCACAGCGGGGTGCGCGTGGCCGAGCACCATGGGTCCCCAGGAGCCCACATAGTCGATGTAGGTATTTCCATCAATGTCGGTGATGTGGGAGCCTTTCGCCGATGCGATGAAAGGCGGCGGGCAGCCCATGTGGGGATAGGAGCGGACAGGGCTATTCACGCCACCGGGCATGAAGCGGCGGGCTTCTTCGAAAGCGGCTTTGGACTTGGTGAGATCAATCATTTGCCTGCCTCCTCTTTCAGCCATTTCGCTACGTCAGGAGCGTGGTAGGAAATGATAATATCCGTGCCGGCACGTTTCATGGAGAGCAGGGATTCCAGGACGATGCGTTTCTCGTCAATCCAGCCTTTGGCTGCGGCTGCTTTCACCATGGAATATTCACCGGATACATTGTATACCGCTACCGGGCGGTCGATGCGGTCTCTCACCTGGCGGACGATGTCCAGGTAAGCCAGCGCCGGTTTCACCATGATGATGTCAGCGCCTTCTTCCATGTCCAGGTCCACTTCTTTCATGGCTTCGCGGCTGTTGGCCGGATCCATCTGGTATCCTCTTCTATCGCCAAACTGAGGAGAAGAGTCTGCGGCATCGCGGAAGGGGCCGTAGTAACCGGACGCATATTTCACGGCATAGGACATGATGGAAACATGGGACAGGTCGTTAGCGTCCAACGTTTCGCGGATCTTGGCAATGCGGCCGTCCATCATGTCCGAGGGAGCGATGATGTCGGCACCGCACTCTGCCTGAGAGAGTGCCACTTTCGCCAGGAGCTCCAGGGTCGGGTCGTTGTCCACTTCGCGGCCTTTCAGCTGTCCGCAGTGACCGCTCTTGGTGTACTGGCACAGGCACACGTCACCCACGATGACCAGGTCCGGTACCGCTTCACGGATAGCACGGATGGCGCGCTGCACCGGGCTCGTCATATCCCAAGCCGAGGAGCCAATGTCGTCTTTGTATTCCGGCAGTCCGAAGATTTCTACCGCCGGGATGCCCAGCTTGTATACTTCTTCTGCCATTTTCACGGCGTTATCTACAGAGAGATGGTACTGCCCGGGCATGCTGGGGATTTCTTCCTTCACATTGACGCCAGGTACTACGAAAAGCGGATAGACGAAATCATTGATTTCGAGAGAATTTTCTCTCACCATGCTGCGAATGGCGTCGGTTCTTCTGAGGCGCCGCGGACGAAGGGTATTCACTTTCATTTTGGTTGCTCCTTTATGAAATCAGATTCCTTTTTCGATGGCTTCTACGAGACCGTCGATGGTGTATACATCAGATACGATGGAAGGATTGAGATTGTATTCCTTGCAGGTATCTGCGGTAATCGGTCCGATGCAGGCAAGGGTCACACCATCAAGGAGCGATTCTTTGCCTTCGATGAGCTTCATCAGGTTTCTCACGGTGGAGGAGCTGGTGAAGGTGATGATGTCTACTTTATGTTCTTCCAGAAGGCTCACGAGGCTGTCCTGGCACGCCATGTCGGGCTCGGTGGTGTACGCTTCCACCACGTCCACCTGAGCGCCCGCCTCTTCCAGTCCCTTGGGCAGGAGGTCTCTCGCTTCTTTCGCGCGGGGAATGAAAACCGTATCGCCCTTCTGGATTTCCTGCTTCATTTCCTCCAGCAAATCCTCTGCCTTGTACGCAGCGGGCACGCAATCGGCGCGAAGACCGTACTTGTGAAGTTCTTTCGCAGTGACTGGTCCGATGCAGGCAATCTTCATATGTCCCAGGGCGCGCACGTCTTTGCCTTTGGCGAAAAGGCGTTCAAAGAAGCAATTCACGCCGTTCTGGCTGGTGAAAACGATCCAGCGATAGCTGCCCAGGGCGTCGATGCCTTTGTCCATGCCTTCGTAGTTGTCGGAGGGCTTGGAAATCGCAATGGTGGGAATCTCGAAGCATTCCGCTCCTTTCGCGTCCAGCACGTGCACCAGCTTCGAAGCCTGGGAACGGGAGCGAGTCACCACCACGCGCTTGCCAAAGAGCGGGCGATTGTCGAACCAGTTCATGGTATCACGCAGGTTCACCACATCCCCGACGATGAAAACTGCCGGCGGTTTGATGCCCAGTTTCTCTACATCTTCTGCCGCATGCTCCAAGGTGGTGGTGTAGGTTTCCTGATACGGGCGGGTGCCCCAGCGAACAAACGCCGCCGGTGTGCTGCCCGGTCTGCCGTATTTCATGAGCTGGGAGGAAATCATCGCGGTGTGTCCCACGCCCATGAGGAAAATCAAGGTGTCCACACCACCAGCCAGCTTGTCCCAATGGATAGAGGACTGATCCTTCGTGGGATCTTCGTGACCAGTGATGACAGCAAAAGAAGCTGCCACGCCTCTGTGGGTCACAGGAATCCCCGCATAAGCAGGTGCAGAAATCGCGGACGTGATACCCGGCACTTCTTCGAAATCCACGCCATGCGCGCGGATCACTTCGATTTCTTCACCCCCGCGGCCAAAGACGAAGGGATCGCCGCCTTTGAGGCGCGCCACGATATGCCCTTCCTCGCCCTTCTTCGCCAGCAGCTCGCTGATTTCGTGCTGCTTCATGGTGTGGTTGCCTGCCTTCTTGCCTACGTAGATGTATTCGGCATCGGGCTGCATGTGTTTCAAAAGACGCGGATCCGCCAGGTAGTCCCCGACTACTACGTCCGCTTCTTCCAGGCAGCGCTTACCTTTCAATGTCAAAAGCTCCGGATCTCCCGGTCCGGCTCCGATCAAGTAGACTTTCCCTTTTTTCATATGATTCTCCTCGTAATAGGTTTTAGTTATTTTTACGCTATTGGTTTAGTAGTCAGTGATTAGTAATCAGTAATCAGGGCGCGATGACCGCCATTCTCACATAGCGGCAATCCTGCTAGGTATAAATATCGTTAAACGCGTCCTGACTACTAATTACTGATCACTGACCACTATATCTCCATTAAATCTTCTGCAATTCTTCCAGCACTTCCCGTCCCCCTGCGTCCAGGAGTTCGGCGGCGAGGGCGCGGCCCAGGTCTTCTGCAGATTCTTTCTTATCCGCTTTGGCGCTCTTGTAGAGTTTTTGGCCGTCGGTGGAAGCGATGAATGCGTGGGCATTGATGCCATCTGCTTCGGGTACCGCGAAGATGCCGGCGGGCACTTTGCAGTCGCCGCCCACTTTCGCCAGGAAGGCGCGCTCTGCAGCGATGCAGGATGCCACCATGTCGTCGTGGAGGAAGGAGATGAGAGAAAGGGTTTCCTCGTCATCACGTCTCGCTTCCACAGCCATGACGCCCTGTCCCGCTGCGGGGATGCTTTCTTCGGTGGAAATATAAGAGGAAATGCGATGTCCCAGCTCCAGGCGCTTGAGACCAGCGGCGGCCAAGATGATGGCGTCAAATTCTCCATCATCCAGATGACGGAGGCGGGTCTGCACATTGCCACGGAGCGATCGGATTTCCAAATCCGGGCGCATGTGAAGCAGCTGCGCCTGCCGGCGAAGGCTCGATGTGCCTACCTTCGCGCCCTGGGGCAGTTCTTCTAAGGTTTTATAGGTATTGGAAACAAAAGCGTCTCTCGGGTCTTCTCTCTTGGTGACAGCCGCGATGGTGAGGCCTTTCGGGCACTCGGCAGTCATGTCTTTCAAAGAGTGGACGGCGATGTCCGCTTTTCCTTCCAGAAGAATCACTTCCAATTCTTTGATGAAGAGGCCCTTGCCGCCGATTTCTACCAGCGGACGGTCGAGGATTTCGTCGCCTTTGGTGGATACCGGAAGGAGCTCGACGGTCAGTCCCGGATGGGCTTCTTCCAATGCATGGGCTACGTATTTCGCCTGCCACAATGCCAAAAGGCTTTCTCTGGTGGCGATGGTCAATTTATTTTTCAAGTTCCTGCCCCTTTCTTACGTCCAATTTGAAGAGACGAGTCACCGCAGATTTATCTGCGTCTTCCCATTTCGTGCCGGCGTGTTCGTTGAGGTGCATCATCGGTTCGCGAAGAATTTTGCGCACAATCATTCGCGTCATATGCTGCAGCACCCGTTTGTCTTCGTCGGTGAGACCTTCGATTTTCGCCAGACCATGGCGAAGCTCTCTTTCCCGGATTTCCTCAGCTTTATCAGAGAGGGACACCATGACGGGGCGAGTGGAAAGGTACGTGAAACGGTCTTCGATGGATTTGATTTCTTCTTCGATGATCCACTGCGCTCTCTCGGCTTCCC
>CAVHZP010000162.1:0-5000 GCA_963640485.1 bacterium
ACATATTTTCGGGGGGGTAAGAGACGCACTCCGCGGACGTATGGGGAAGTTCAGGGGCTAGGATTATTTAATGAGTGGAAGGAGGCATGTGCCTGTGGAACATACAGTGAGTATCATCGTCCCTGTATATAACGTAGAAAAATATTTAGATCAGTGCCTTGCCAGTGTGGTGGGGCAGTCTTATAGGGATCTGGAAATCATTCTGGTGGACGATGGGAGCAGCGATGGGTCGCCGACCATCTGCGATGCTTATGCGGCGAAGGATGAGCGGGTGACGGTGTATCACAATTCCAATCAGGGGCCTTCGTACTCGCGAAATTTCGGGATCGACCATAGTAGTGGCAAGTACCTGCTATTCATTGACAGTGATGACTGGGTGGATGAAAATTATGTGGCGAACCTGGTGAAAGCCATAGAGGAGACGGATAGCGAGCTGGCGATTTCCCCCTACTACTTTGAGTATCCCGATCGCTCGGTGCTGGACAGCGTAGATAAAAAGAAGTTGACCAGTGTACTAGCGCAGGACCTGGCCCATCTCTATAGACTTACCGCCGGTCCTTGGTGCAAACTATATCGCAGGGATATAGTTTGCAACAAGGACCTCCGATTTGTCCTTGGTCGCGCGTACTCAGAAGATCGGGTATTTAATTATCACTATTTGCAGAGCATCAAGACATATGTGTATGTGGATATCCCGCAGTATCACTATCGGCAGGATGGACGGCCGAGCTTGAGTAAGCAAAAGAGTGAGAAGGCCTTCGATGATGCGATGTATGCATTGGAAGAGGAAAGGAAATTCCTCGAAGCCATGCATGCGAAGCGGATACCACTGATGCTCTACGAGTCTGCTTTGAGTTACCTGGGGGCATTCATCGAGACGAAAGAGATGGGAGATAGCTACGAAGGTGTTTGCAGGCGTTTCCAAAGGGCCAAAAGCATCGCGCCGGTGGCCTACTCTTTTCGAAATATGAAAACTATAGCGGCCAGCTGTGCCTATATGATGAATTTGCCCATGGTGTTTTATGCATGGCATAGATTAAAGAAATATTTGAAAACGGGGGGGTAACTCTTAAAGGAACAGCTGCTCTCATAGCCTGGCCGGACCGGGGAAATGGAACGGAGGCTGTGCTATGCTGGTAACTGTGGTGGTACCCATATACAACGCGGAAGCCTACTTAGCGGAAACCGTGGACTCCATCCTGGCTTCCACGTATCAGGAAATCGAAGTCATCCTGGTCAATGATGGCAGCCGGGATGGGAGCGCGGCGATCTGTGAGCGCTATGCGAAGAAAGATCCGCGGGTCATTTACATGGAGCAGCCCAATACCGGTGTGGTGGCGGCGCGTAATCGTGCCATCAGAGCGGCGAAAGGGGGCTATATTCTTCCGGTAGACTGCGATGATCGCATCGCACCGACGTATATCGAAAAAGCGGTGGCGGTGATGGAGCAGGAGGCAGATATGGGCATTGTATACTGCGAGGCGGCTTTCTTTGGTGATCGTCGGGGCAAGTGGGAACTGCCGCCGTATTCGCTGGTGGAAATGCTATATCACAATGTGATTTTTGCGACAGCCCTCTTTCGGCGCGCGGACTGGGAAGCTGTGGGCGGCTATAAGTCCTGTATGGAAGGGTATTGCGAAGATTATGAGCTTTGGCTCTCTATCATCGAGCGCGGGCGAAAGGTGTATCGATTGCCGGAGGTGCTTTTCTTCTACCGGATACGGAAAGGCTCTCGCTCGAGGTCCTTAGAAATCGATTACCAGCGGCAGTTGGAGGGAGCGCGGCAAGTCTATGAGCTGCATCGGAAGCTCTATGAGGAGCATATGAATCTGGTGTGCCCCGGCGTGCTTCTCCGTTTTCAAGAAGAAAATATTCGCTTGCAGAAGAAAATTCATTTCATAAAGAGATGGATTCCCGATTGGCCCATTCTGCTTTATTTACGAAAAATTAAAAGATTACTAGAGATAAGAGGCTCTTAGCACTTACTGGACGCGGAGCCGTTGTTTCTTAACCATGTGTCCTTTCATTAAAGGGAAGTTTTTAGAGATGCCCTCAATTCTATACTTATTCCTAAGGAGGCATAGTGTGAACGTAAAGGTAAGGGATGCTATCTTTTTCCTGAGGGTATTTGCATTGATTTTCGATAACATTCCCAAGTCGGTGCAGTTGAATTTTCCTCCTGGGGCGGCGGCTGTTGTCGCGGATAGAGGATGAGAAAGAATTCTATATGGTTTTATTCGTCACACTGGCGGATATTGGTATATCTGTCACCGGCTTCGGAAATACGGTGAACATCACCTACGCCTACTGGCTCATGATAGGTGTGAGCTATGTGGTGGAGCTGGCGCTGCGGAGACGGGACCGAAATGTGAGTGAGGAGCATACATGCGGATAGGAAAAATCACACTGGATGGATATTTTAATTATGGAAATCTGCTGCAGAACTATGCGCTGCAGCAGGTGCTGCTTCGCTACGCCGATGAAGTAGAGACGCTATGGCATACGGGAGAGAATTTCCTTCCGGAGACCTATTGGAAATGGGGCTGGAAGGAGCCGATCAAGTATCTGATCGATTGGAAGGGCTTCCGTACACGATTTTTACAGGGATATAATGGCTGCGAGATGGTGCGGCAGGGGAAGCTTCGGGACTGGGCGGACCGGTATATCTGCTTTCGTCAGGGCGTGGGAAATCTTGCCTCTGTGGCTGATGAATACGACTGCTTCGTTACCGGTAGCGACCAGGTGTGGAATCCCAATTTCGGCGACATGGCGTACCTGCGGGCGAATTTCCTTACCTTTGCGCCAGAGGAGAAGCGCATTTCCTATGCCGCCAGCATTTCTGCGCCGGTGATTCCGGAGGAGAAGATGGGACTCTTCAAAGAAGGCTTCCAGGGGATGGCGGCACTGTCTCTGCGCGAGCAAGCGGGGGCGGATCTGGCGGAGGCGGTCTCCGGGCGCAAGGGGGAGGTGCACGTGGATCCTACGCTGCTCCTCTCGCCTTCCGATTGGGACGCGGTGAGCCGCGTGCCGGCGTGGTATCATGGTGAAGATTATATCCTTACCTATTTCCTGGGAAATCGGCCGGACAAGGTGCTTGAGAAGGTTTCCAAAGACACGGGCCTTCCGGTGGTGAATCTGCTGGATGAGAAAAACTATGGTCACTATGTCACCGGCGTGGATGAGTTCCTCTGGGCCATCGAGCATGCGCGGCTCATCTACACAGACTCCTTCCACGGCACGGTATTCTCCATCCTCTACCGCCGTCCCTTCGTGGTGTGCAATCGCCTGGGGGATGCGGTGACAGAGAAGATGGGCTCCCGCATCGACACACTTCTTTCCCTCTTTGGTCTGCCGGAGCGGCGGGGGACAAGGGGAAATGGCTACGTTATCGCGGATCCGCTGGCACCACCGGACTGGTCCTCGGCGGATGAAGTGCTGGCTCGGGAGCAGGCGCGTTCGGCGGCGTATCTGGAGAAGGTGCTGGGGGAACACTAAAAAGAGTTTCGGATAGGAATTAAATCCATATTTCTGAAAACGACGGAAAGTATGGATGGTCTGAGGCGTGGTTATATGAATCAAAGGAAATGGGGAGCGATCCTCTCTTATGTGAATATTTTCGCCACGATGCTGGTGGGATTGGGATATACGCCGGTGATGCTCCGGCTTTTGGGGCAAGCGGAATACGGACTGTATTCGCTGGTGGGCTCGGTGGTGGGATACCTCAGCGTATTGGATATGGGATTAGGAAATACGATTGTCCGGTATACGGCGAAAAATCGAGTGGATGGATCGGTGCAGCGGGAAGCGGAAATGAATGGACTATTTTTATTTCTGTATTCCGGGATCGGGGTGATTTGCGCCGCTGTCGGGGCGGTCTTGTATGCAAATATCGAGAATCTTTTCGGAGATACATTGACTGTCGGGGAACTCGATCGTGCGCGGATTATGATGATTTTGCTTGTCTTGAATTTTGCGTTTTCTTTTCCTTTGAGTATTTTTGCGTCTATTCTGAATGCCTATGAAAAGTTTATTTTCTTGAGAGTGTCCAATATTTTGCGGGTGCTGGTCAATCCGTTGCTGGTGCTTCCATTTCTGTACTGGGGTTACGGCTCGGTGATGATGGTGGTGATATCGACGCTCTTAAATTTCGCCTGCCTTTTGGCCAATGCGGTGTATTGTTTCCGGTGCCTTCATGTGCGATTTGCGAAAGGAAAATTTTCCCGCGCGTTTCTGTATGAGGTGATGGCGTATTCCTTCTTTATTTTTTTGAACGCCATCATGGATAAGGTGTATTGGGGGACGGGACAGTTTGTTCTAGGAATGATTTCCGGTACGATTCAGGTTGCCGTTTATGCGATTGCCATGCAGTTTATGATGCTGTACATGCAACTATCTACGGCGATTAGTGGCGTGATGCTGCCAAAGGTGACGATGATGGTAGCCGGTCATGAGAGCGCGGAGGCTTTGACGGCGCTCATGATACGGGTGGGGCGGTTGCAGTACCTGGTGGTCGGATTTATTTTTTCTATGTTTCTATTGGTGGGCCGGCAGTTTATTTATCTGTGGGCTGGGCCTTCTTATGGAAGTGCGTATCCCATTGTGTTGTTACTCATGGGAGCGCTGGCAATCCCGCTGGTGCAAAATGTGGGTATTTCGATTTTGCAGGCCATGAATTTGAATCGCTATAGAATGATAGCGTATACGATTTGCGCCTTTGCGGCATTGGTGATCAGTTTCCCGCTGGCGAAAATGTATGGCGGTATGGGCTGTGCCATGGCTACGGCGGCTTCTCTTTTTATCAGCACCGGATTTATTATGAATCGGTATTATGCGCGCGTGATTCATTTGGGAATCAGGAAGTTCTGGAAAAATATTTTCTCTATAACTGGCGGGGTTGTACTATTTCTGGGAATTGGATTTGCTGTGGAGTTCGTGTGGCAACGGCCGTATTCCTGGGGGAATTTCATTCTGCTTTCTGCTGGGCATACGGTGGTATATGC
>CAVHZP010000163.1:0-4983 GCA_963640485.1 bacterium
GATAGGGGATAAGGGATAGGGGATAAGGGATAGGGGATAAGGGATAAGGGATAAGAGATAAGGGATAAGAGATAAGGGATAGGGGATAAGGGATAAGGGATAAGGGATAAGGGCGCATTTGGCTGCAGCGGGAGATGCGCATATGCCTTCTTTTCGGAAGAAGGTGGCCGTTAGGCCGGATGATGGGAAGCAGTAGCGGAATACGCTCTTTAGCATCACCCGCCCTACGGGCATCCTCTTCAGAGAAGAGGGCTTGTCCTATTTGACTAAGCAGCCAAACGCGCCTTATCCCTTATCCCTTATCCCTTATCCCTAAATCTTATCCCTAAACCTCCATCGTTAATTTCACCATCCGCGTTCCTCCTTGTGTTAGAATACAAATAGAAAAAAGGAGGAAGAAACGATGGCGTATAAAAATGTAGTGGTTTATTGCGGTTCTCATTTCGGATTGAACCCGGCGTATGCTTCTTTCGCGGGGCAGCTGGGAGAGGCTCTGGGAAAGGGCGGTTTCCGTATGGTGTATGGCGGCGGCACGGTAGGGCTCATGGGAATCTGCGCCGATGCGGCCATGGCGGCAGGCGGTGAGGTGACGGGGGTGATCCCGGAGGTTTTCATCGCCAAGGAGCAGGCGCACCGGGGGCTCACGGAGCTTTTGGAGGTGCCGGATATGACGGTGCGGAAACGGAAGATGATTGAGATGGGCGATGCCTTCATCGTGTTGCCCGGTGGCTTCGGGACACTGGAAGAGCTGGCGGATACGGCGAGTTATTATCACATTTACGGAGATCCCAGAGAGCAGCCGCCGATCATCATCGCCAATATCGAGGGCATTTATGATGGTCTCTTGCAGCAGCTCTCCGCCTGGGGCGAGGAGGAGTTCGCAGACATGGAGGAGTGGAAGAATATTCACGTGTGCCAGACGCTGGGGGAAGTTATGAGTATTCTTCGAAAGGTTTAGTAGTCAGTAATTAGTAATCAGTGATCAGGATGCGTTTGGCGCCGGGGCGAACAGGGAGATGTCTCCGCTGGAGGTTCAGTAGTCAGTAGTCAGTAATCAGTAATCAGTAATCAGTAATCAGTAATCAGTAATCAGTAGTCAGTGGTCAGTAGTCAGTAGTTAGGACACGTTTGTCTGTGGCGGCAAATGCGTCCTGATCACTGATCACTGACTACTAAGTTGCTGGCCTATTAAATACTAAAGTGGGATAGCCGGTAAATGCGTCCTGATTACTGATCACTGACTACTGACTACTAAGTCGCTGGCCTATTAAATACTAAAGTGGGATAGCCGGTAAATGCGTCATGACTACCGACCACCGACTACCATATTTCCACGGCTTCGAGCAGAAAATGCTCGGAGCCTTTTTGTATGTTTTTCCATGAAAAAGTATAAAGAAAACAGTAAATGACACGCACGGCTACGTGGTAAAAAAGTTGTCCATAAATACGGAGGAAATTGGCAATAAATTTTGTTGACATGGAAAGCACACAATGTTATAATTCCAATGTTGCGTGGATGTAGTGTACTGAAAAGCAGGTGAGAAGTATGACGCTGGAGGATTTGAAATCTGCTGCGTTTGTAGTAGGAATGAAGGAAACGGAAAGAGCAATCGAGAAGGGGGAAGCCTGCGCGGTTTTCATTGCTTCGGATTGCGATGAACGTATTTCCGCTCCGCTGGCAGACGCTTGCCAGGCATCAGATATTCCTGTGATTCAGGATTTCACGAAGAAGGAGCTCGGCCATGCCTGTGGCATCAAAGTCAAGGCGGCAGCCGCTGCAATCCTCAAATCCCGGTAATATCTTTTGAGGCCTAGCCTTGAGAGATCAATTATAAATTTACCCTTGTAGAAAGGAGGTGCCCATTTTGCCGACAATCAATCAGCTGGTTCGTAAAGGCCGCCAGACTCTGGCTACCAAAGCGAAGACCCCGGCTCTGAAACAGTCCCCACAGAAACGTGGTGTCTGCACAAGAGTTTATACAGCTACCCCGAAAAAGCCAAACTCCGCTCTTCGTAAAGTAGCTCGTGTACGCCTGACCAACGGAATCGAAGTTTCTGCTTACATTCCTGGTGAAGGCCACAACCTGCAGGAACATAGCGTAGTCCTCATCAGAGGCGGCCGTGTTAAGGATCTTCCAGGTGTTCGTTACCACATTATCCGCGGCGCTCTCGATACCGTAGGTGTATCCGGACGTCAGCAGGGCCGTTCCAAATACGGCGCTAAGAAAGATAAGAAATAATATTTCCTATCAAGCGTATCATGTGATCAACTAACATCTTAATTATAAGGAGGAACTAACAATGCCGAGAAAAGGTGCTGTTCCGAAACGTGACGTGCTGCCGGATCCCGTGTATGGAAACAAGACAGTCACTCGTTTCATCAATAAAGTAATGCTTGACGGCAAGAAGGGTGTCGCAGAATCCATCGTTTACGGTGCATTCGATATCTGCCACAGCAAGCTCAACAAAGAACCGATCGAAATTTTCGAACAGGCTCTCAATAATGTAATGCCAGTTCTGGAAGTACGTGCTCGTCGTGTCGGCGGCGCTAACTACCAGGTACCGGTAGAAGTCAGAGCAGATCGCCGTCTGACTCTGGGTATCCGCTGGATGGTCAACTATGCCCGTCTGCGCAGCGAACGTACCATGGAAGAACGTCTTGCAGGCGAACTGATGGACGCTTTCAACAACACTGGTGCTGCTGTAAAGAAGAAAGAAGATACCCATAAAATGGCTGAAGCTAACAAGGCTTTCGCGCATTATCGTTGGTAATTTTAATAAGGAGAGAAAATCGTGGGCAGAGAATTTCCGCTTGAAAAAACAAGAAACATCGGCATCATGGCACACATCGATGCAGGTAAGACCACAACCACGGAACGTATCCTGTATTATACCGGCGTAAACCATAAAATCGGTGAAGTTCATGATGGCGCAGCTACCATGGACTGGATGGCTCAGGAACAGGAACGCGGCATCACCATTACCTCTGCTGCTACCACCTGCCACTGGAAAGGCTACCGCGTAAACATCATCGATACCCCAGGGCACGTAGACTTCACTGTAGAAGTTGAACGTTCTCTGCGCGTACTCGATGGCTCCGTCGCTGTATTCAGTGCGAAAGACGGCGTACAGACCCAGTCTGAAACCGTTTGGAGACAGGCAGACCACTACCGCGTACCCCGTATCGCATTCATCAATAAGATGGATACCATCGGCGCAGACTTCCTCCATGCTGTAGCAACCATGGACACCCGTCTGCACGCAAGAGCTATCCCGATGCAGCTTCCTATTGGCAAGCAGGATACCTTCAAAGGCATCATCGACCTCTTGACAAGAGAAGCTGAAATCTACGACAGCGATGACGGAAAAGAATACCATGTAGAAGGTGTTCCGGCAGAACTCGCTGATCAGGTAGAAGAACTCCGCGAACAGATCATCGAAACCGCCGCTGAAGGCAGCGATGAACTGATGGAAAAATACCTCGAAGGTGAAGAACTCTCCATGGAAGAAGTAAAAGCTTCTCTCCGTCAGCAGGTTCTTGACTGCAAACTCTTCCCGGTATTCTGCGGATCCGCATACAAAAACAAAGGTATTCAGATGCTGCTCGACGCAGTTCTCGATTACCTCCCATCCCCGCTCGATATTCCTCCGGTTAAGGGCACCACTCTTAGCGGCGATGAAGAAATCGAACGTCCGGTAGATGACACTGCTCCTCTGGCTGCACTGGCATTCAAGATCATGGCTGACCCATACGTTGGTAAACTGGCTTACTTCCGCGTTTACTCCGGTAAGATGGACCAGGGCACCTACGTTCTGAACTCCACCAAAGGAAAGAAAGAACGCGTTGGCCGTATCCTCCAGATGCACGCAAATCAGCGTCATGAAATCGATGTAGCATACACCGGCGATATCGCTGCAGCTGTAGGCTTCAAAGATGTAACCACCGGCGATACCCTTTGCGATATCGAAAAACCGATTATCCTTGAAAAAATGGAATTCCCGGAACCGGTTATTTCCGTTGCTGTTGAACCGAAGACCAAAGCTGACCAGGAAAAGATGGGCAATGCTCTCCAGAGACTGGCAGAAGAAGATCCGACCTTCAGAGTACACACCGATCCGGAATCCAACCAGACCATTATTTCCGGCATGGGCGAACTCCACCTGGACATCATCGTCGATCGTATGAGACGTGAATTCAACGTGGAATGCACCGTAGGCAAACCGCAGGTTGCTTACCGCGAAACCATCCGCAAGACTGTCGAATCCGAAGGCAAATTCGTTCGTCAGACCGGCGGTCATGGTCAGTACGGTCACTGCTGGCTGCGTCTGGAACCGCAGGAAGCTGGTAAAGGCTTTGAATTCGCAAATGAAGTCGTTGGCGGCGTCATTCCGAAAGAATTCATCAACCCGATCCAGGCTGGCGTTGAAGCAGCTCTCGAAGACGGCGTAGTTGCAGGCTATCCGATGGTAGACGTTAAGGTTACCGTATATGACGGTTCTTACCATGATGTCGACTCCTCCGAAATGGCCTTCAAAGTTGCCGGCTCCATGGCATTCAAAGACGGCGCTAAGAAAGCTGATCCGGTTCTCCTCGAACCATACATGTCCGTAGAAGTTGACGTTCCGGAAGATTACATGGGCGACGTTATCGGCGGCCTGAACTCCCGTCGTGGACGTATCGAAGGCATGGAAACCGAAAACGGCGAATCCAGAGTCAAAGGCTTCGTACCGCTTTCCGAAATGTTCGGCTACGCTACCGCTCTCCGCAGCTCCACCCAGGGCCGCGGTACCTTCACCATGACATTCGATCATTATGAAGAAGTTCCGAAAGCTATTTCTCAGCAGATTACTGAAGAAAGACTCGGAAAGAAATAATTTATTAAGGAGATATCAAAATGGCAAAAGCTCATTACGAAAGAACCAAGCCGCATGTTAACATCGGCACCATTGGCCACGTCGATCATGGTAAAACTACCCTGACCG
>CAVHZP010000164.1:0-4978 GCA_963640485.1 bacterium
GCCGCCGTACTTCGGTACACCAGCGATCACCGACACCGATTCCGAGCCCCGTCTACGTCCAGTCAAAGTCCAAGGTCTTTTTTCCGTGGGTGTTAGTAGTCAGTAATCAGTGATCAGTAGTCAGGACTCGTCTGGCTGCTGATTCTTTTTTTTGTTTTTCCGCTATTGGTTTAGTAATCAGTGATCAGTGGTCAGTAATCAGGGCGTGTTTGGCTACTGGCTGGCTAGTGCGTACATCTCGCCGAAGTGCAAAGTGCATCCCGCGTTTCAAAGGAAGCGGGATATGGAGCGGCATACCGCTAGTGCAGGGCATCATCCGGCCTTCGGCCACCTTCTTCTAAGAAGAAGGCAAAGCGCATTAAAACTTTTAGCAAAGAAGAAGGTAAAATGCTTAAAGCTCTCTTCTTTGAAGAGGGTGCCCGAAGGGCGGGTGATGCCTGCTCTTCCTTCAAACCAGCGAACAATTGGTCTTCTGGCACAAAAATCCGGCAATCAAAAAAGCGTTCTCTTTATGAGAAGGCTTTTTTGATTGCGCTGAATCATCAACCTTCTTCTAAGAAGGCTTGCATGGCATCACTCCCTCGCCGTCTCACTCAAAAAGGCTCTTCGCTCTTCTTCTCACGTCTTCGGGAAGATTTTCATCTCCTGCTACGAGGCAAAGAAATTCTTCTCTTGTACAAGTGGATTTCTTGGGCGGGGAAACGATTTTGAGATAGTTGACGGTGCGGAGATTCACGTTGAAGAGGTAGCGGAAGAGGTCGTGGCCCAGGGCGCCATAGGCTGCCCACATGTGTTTCCAGCGGTCTTCGGCGAGCGTGGGTCTGGTTTCCAAGAGGCGGACAGAGATTTGGCGGACTCTTTCTCTGGTGATGTAAAGGGTCTCGCCGATGGTTTTCAGGGATTCACCGTCGAGGCGCATGTCCAGGATCATTCTGGCCCTTTTGTCTTTCACGGACCACAGGAAGGTCTGCATGGTGTCGCCGGTTTCTTTGGGGATGTAGCGCATGGCGAAGTCGCCGCGGATTTCGGCGAGGCCTTCTTCGCCCAGGATTTTCATGGTCTTGTCGAGCTGCGGGAGCCAGCGGGACTCTTTGAGGTACGGGATTTCTTCCAGAAATTCGTATCTCACGATGGTGTCTCTTTCGTCGAGCATGGTGAAGAGGGCGAGCTTGAAGCGGTGGTTCCATTCTGTATGGTTCCACAGTGTCCCCTCCCCTTCTGCCTCCAGGATTTCTTTCACCTCTTTCGCTTCGTCGGCGGTGAGGGAGAGGAAATCTTTGATTTCCTTGTAGAAGGCCTGGCCGGGGAATTTTTTGCGGGGCGCGCTTTTCTTTTTCGGCGCTGCTTTTTCCTTTGCCGGCGCCGGCGGCTTTTCTTCGTGAATGCGGCGGCGGAGGAAACGGCAGTAGTAGTCAGCGGCCATGTCGAGCTGCTCGGTCTTCATGCGGGCAATCTCGCCGGTGACGTATTCGTCGATTTCCTTGTGCTGAGAGGCTACGGTGCTTGTCACGTATTTGTGAAAGGTGGGATTTCCGGAAAGATCTTCCACCTGATGAAGCACTTTCTCTGCGTCGCCGGAGAAGAGGCGGCCTTTCCGCTTTTTCTTCAGGAAATCGTCGATGAAGGCGAGCTCGACTAAGATACCCACCTGTTCATTCGCCGGCGCTTCCTCCCCGAGCCAACGGGAGAAGGCTTCTTTCAAAGTTGTGTCAAGGACCATAGGGTTCACCTCGTTTCAAGGAAATAAGGGATAAGGGAGCAGGGATAAGGGATAAGAGCGCACCTGGCGTAAGGGAGGAGCTAGGCAAGAAAGCAATCGGGACTGTACTTTACAGCACTATCCTCAACTTGACAGCATTGCCCTCCTCAGGGAAGAGGGCTTGTCCCATTTGACTAAGGAGTCAAATGCGCCTTATCCCTTATCCCTTATCCCTTATCCCTAAAACCTCATTTATCCGCCGCTTCGAGGGCTTTCTGGGCTGCGTCGAAGAACATTTTGTAGGATTCGGTGGCGCCGGAGATGCCGTCTACTTTGTTGACTTCCTGTTTCTGCAGGAGGGCTTCGGCGTAGGAGGTATTGGCTTTCAGGGCTGCCTGGGCTTTGTTGTAATACACTTTGTTTTCGATGGCGCCATTGGTTTTGCCGTAGTTTTCATCTTTCACAGAGCCGTCTTTATTAAAGCCGATGAATTTGGCTGCGGTGATTTTGTGATCTTCGATGGTGATGGTGAGTTCCTGGTACCAGCCTTCGGAGTTCTGGGCGCTCTTGCCGGTGAAGGTGCCGTCTTTGGCTTTAGCGAGCATGCCTTTGGTGTCGATTTTCGGTGCTTTATAGGTGGACTGGGCGCCTTTATTTTCTGCTTTCGGTGCTTCATTGCTGTCACCGCAGCCTGCCATGGTGAGGGTGGCTGCGCCGGCGGCTACGAGGGCGCCGTATTTCCATGCTTTTTTCATTCCATTTCCTCCGGTTTCTTCATATGGCCATGATCGATGATGACGATCTTCTTGGCCGCTTTCCCGACTTTGTCGGAGTGGGTGACGGTGATGATGGTGTGGCCTTCGGCGTTCAGTTCGCGGAAGAGGTCCATCACCAGCCGTTCGTTCTTTTCGTCCAGGTTACCGGTGGGTTCATCAGCCAGGATGAGGACGGGGTAATTGATGAGAGCGCGGGCGATGCAGACGCGCTGCTGTTCGCCGCCGGAAAGTTCGCTGGGGAGATGGTCAGCGCGATCAGCGAGGCCTACGCGTTTCAGTGCTTCGAGGGCTTCCTGGCGATCCGGGACGCTGTGGTAGTACTGAGCCACCATGAGATTTTCCACAGCCGTGAGGTAGGGAATCAGGTGGAACTGCTGGAACACCATGCCGATCTTGTCGCGGCGGATCTGAGTCAGCTCGTTTTTGGAAATATCATTGAGGTTGATGCCGTCGAGGACAACTTCGCCGGAGGTATGTTTGTCCATGCAGCCGATGATATTCATCAATGTGGTTTTGCCGGAGCCTGACGGTCCCATGATGGCCAGCCAGTCTCCTTTTTCTACGGTGAGATTGATATGCTCCAGCGCGGGCACCCGTCCGCCATAGAGCATGCCTACGTCAGTTAATTGTAAAAGACTCATAAGACACTCCTTATTCCCCGCGCATGACGATAGCCGGTTCGACTTTCACTGCCGTTCTCACAGGAAGCATGGTGGCTGCGGCGGTGACAATGATAGAAAGGATAATGGACATAATGGCGATGGGGAAAGAAATTTCCAGAGATCTTCCGAAAACGTTCAGTCCCACGGCCAGGGCGAAGAGGTAGCCGCAACCGGTGCCGATGAGGCCGCCGATGAGGCCGAGCATACAACTTTCGCCGAAAAATTCCATCGCGATATTTTTATTGGTGGCGCCCAAAGCTTTCTTGAGGCCGATTTCCTTACGGCGCTCCGAAACGACTTCGGTCATGGTGGTACCCACGCAGACGAGGGTCAGGAGGAGCACGATGACGGTGACGAGAAGCACCAGGGCCTGCAATTTCCCGAGGACAGTCTGTTCGGAGGCGGCGATCTGCTTCACCGTCTGGGGACGGATGTCCAGGGATTTCGCGGCCATTTCATTTTCCAGGGCTTCCAGGTCCTGGGCAGAGGCCACGATGGAAACCTGGGCCATGGAAATCGCATCGGTGCGGCCTACGAAGTCCTGCATGACCGGGAGGTCGATGTAGGCGAATTGTTCTTCTTTCCCGCCGGTGCGGACGATGCCGGAGACGGTGAAGAAATCTTCTTTCGTGCCGTCGCCGGTAGCGAGGACAATCTGGGCGCCGGGCTTGGTCTGGAATTTTTCTGCCAGCTCATAGCCCAGAAGGATTTCCTTCTCCCCGCTCTTCGGGAAGGCGCCGGTGATTTGCCAGTAAGGGCTGACTTTCTTTACTTCGTCGAAATCGGTGCCGCCGATCAAAATCGGCGATTCATTGATGCGAAGGCGTTCATAAAGGAAGGGGGCTTTACCCACGATTTCCTTATTTCCCATAAGGTCATAGACTTTCGATAGCTCCCCTTCTTCGATGTGGTCTTTGCCATTGGAAGGAAGGAGCAAGAGGTTCGCGCCGTAAGCGCGGAATTCGCGGCCCATCTGTTCGGGCACTTCTTTGTATACCGTGATCATGCCGGAAATAATGGTGGCGCCGATGGCTACCGCCAGGAGGGCGATGAACATGCGGAGCTTTCTGCGCAGAAGCGCATTGGTCACCATGGTCAGGTACATATGTAGACGTTTCATATTCATCGTGATCACCTGCCATGAAGTACAATCGCCGGGCGCAGGCTAAGGAGCGAACGAATCGCCGGCAAGCTGCCCAGGAGAAGCATGAATACCAGAAGAATCATGAGAAGCGGGATGACGACCCAGTTGATGGCGATGGAGGAGCCAAAGACCGCGTGGCCGATGACCTGTGCAAATCCGAGCCCCACGCCATAGCCTACCACGCCGCCCACGAGGCCGGCCATGAAGATTTCTGTAAGCACAAGAACGACGACGGAAATATCTGTGGCCCCCAGTGCTTTGAGAAGCCCCAGCTCTTTACTTCTTTCCATGATGTTCGCGCTGACCAGGTTCGATACGCCCATGGTAGCGGACAGGAGGGACAAAATGGTGATGAGGAGCATCAGAAGCTGGGTCTTATCCAGGATGCGGCCTTCGGATTCGGCAATCTGACGAACCGGACGCGCTACGGAGTTCCCCACCACTTCTTCGATCTGGTACGCGATAGAGGAAACATAAGCGGTGCAGTACCAGATTTCATATTCCTTCACCGACAGGCTCTTCGGGTTCGCTGCCGCTTTGCGGGCGAGATCATTTTCCGGTGTGGTCACGGCGCTGACGGTGATGCTGTCAATCTTGCCGGCAAGACCCATGGCCTTCTGCACGGAAGCCAGCGGCGCGACAATCTGTCTGTCTTCATCGCCGCCACTGGAGAGAATGCCTGCCACGTGGAAGGTAT
>CAVHZP010000165.1:0-4976 GCA_963640485.1 bacterium
CTTTCCCCAAAAGGTCCACATATTGGTAATGGGGAAATCTTTCTGGGGGCCGGTGAAGTTGGAAATCATGATCTTTGTATCATGCCAGAGGTAAGAGATGTATTCCCAACCGGTACTTGCGTAAATAAGCCAGCCGATGCCTACGATAATTGCCAGCATCAAGGCGTATTCGATCATGTCTTGCCCTTTTTGGTGTTTCATGACTTACCTCCTTTTACTAGGATAATGGATAAGGCGCTCGCGTTCCGAGTGTGAAGTGTTGAGAGTGGAGAGTGGAGTGGTAGTGCGGCGCACAAATTAAGAAGCGCCGCGAGTTTGGAAAGTCAAAACGTTTAACTGCTTCCTCGCCCAACCCCCGCCCTTCGGGCCCTCCCCCTTCCGGAGGAAGGGGGCAAAACGGAAAAATATTTCTTAGTCTGCTATATCCTTCGCCAGCTGAATGACGGCTTTGGCGAAGGCGCTTGTGGGGTTCTGCTCTACCACCAGGCGGCCGTTGTCAGCGGCCTCGGAGACGAGAAGGTACTCGTTGGGAAGGATCGCCGCCACGGGATAGCCCAGGGCTTCGGAGAGGGCGAGTTGCTGGGACTCTTCGAAGGGGACCACGCGGGTGAAGAGGGGGTAAATTCTCTTTTTATAATCGTCCCAGGCTTTGAATATTTCCAAAGCCCGCTTCATGTGGACCACTTCGTAAGCGCCATTGACCATGGCCATCACCACGGTCTTGTCGGAGAGTTCGCAGGCGGTGGCCGAGACGTCGGAGAAGCCGGAAGGGAGGTCAATAAGCACGTAGCTGTAGAGGCTCTTGGCCATGCGGATGAGCTCGGTGAGGCCTTCCACGGTGATGCTTTCAGCCAGGTCCGGGCGTTGGGCGCCGCAGAGGACTTGCACATTTTCCCGGGCTTCCAGGAAATAGGATTTCAAAGTCACCGGCGAAAGGAATTTGATATCGCGGATGGCTTCGACGATGGAAATCTGAGGCGTCAGGTTGAAGAAGACCGCCATGTCGCCGAACTGGAGATCGCAGTCGATGATGGCTACGGTTTCCCCGGTCTGCTCTGCCAGTGCTTCTGCCAGGTTGGAAATGAGGGTGGTCTTGCCGCTCTTTCCTTTGGGGCTGAAGAAGGAAATGACTTTGGAGCCGGTGTTGCGGGAGGCGCGGGTGGCATTCTTTATGGCACCCTGAAGTTCTTCGGAGTTGAAGGGCTTCACCATGCAGCCGGCGGCGCCATTTCGCATGAGCCGGGCCTGCTCGTCGGAGTCCCAGACGCGGGAGATACAAATGATTAAAGACGAGGGATAGTTTTTCTTCAAATCCCTCAGCAAATTGACATTGGAGTCCACATCTGCATCCAGCAGGATGAGATTGGGGCTGAATGCCTGCATCTGCCCCAGCGCATCGCCGGCAGATACATAGCGGGCAGAGAGTTCAAAGCCCGTGGTATTTCTGATGACCCCGGAGAGACGTTCCAGGAGCATCCGGTTTCCTTCGATCAGGACAGTTCTATAGGCCATCTCATCACCTCAATCAGCCAAACAGACGGGACAGCCAGCCGCCTTCCTTGCCGGAAGAGGTTGCGGTCTTATCATTTTCATACTTGTCCACCATGTGGGTGATTTCCTTCGCCAGGGGCGTATCTCTGGACTCGATGACCAGCGGCACGCCGCCCCGGATGGATTTCGTGGCGGTGGCGAAATCATTGGGGATGACATAGTGAAATTGTTTCCCCAGGATCGCTTCCACGTCCCGCACATTGATACGAGTCTTCGCGTTGGAGCGGTTCAGGATGTAGCGGATCTTGTGTTCGTCATAGCCCAGGTCCCGGAGGGTGTCAGAGCCGCGCTTCATATTTTTGATGGTGGGGATGAAATCCACGATGCCCACGAAGTCTACCACCGTGGACATATCCATCACAGACAGGTTCAGAGCGCTGAAGGTGGAGGTGGTGTCGATGATGAGGTAGTCGTACTCCAGCTGCAACTGTTGCACCAGGTCGTGCAAGAGCGTGGTGTCCAGGTTGTACGCCTCTTCCAGAAGCTTCGGGCTCGCCATGACATCGAAGCCCAGGTGTCCGGTCTCGTAGCGGGTGAGGAAATCCGCCGCCACAGTGTCGTCGGGATGCTGTCGCATGGATTTCTCCGCATCGGCGATGGTTTTCTCCGGTTTCATTTTCAGATAGTAGCACACGTCACCAAACTGCAAATCCAGATCCACCAGGCATACGGTGTGCCCGGCGCGAGCCAGCTCTGCGGCCATATTGATAGCAATCAGCGTCTTTCCTACGGCATAGGCGGTGCTGAATACGGTGATGATAGTCCCCTTGCGGCCTTCCATAGACGCTCCTCCCTTCCGTTATGTGGTGCTCTTCCCACTGGTTTCGCTATACATGTAGTAATCAATATCATAGTCATCGAGGATGAAATTCATGCCTCTGTTTTTCATAGCTGTGATGAGGAGCACATTGTCCGTGAGCTCCATATGCGCTGTGACCCGCACGGAATTGGCCGGCGCCCCATCGGTGGGACTATCGCCGGTTTCTTCAATGGTGAGGCCTTTGAAGGCATAGAGGTGCGTGGTCATCTGGGTGGTGTTCAGGACCCTCTCATAGGTGTCCTTGATATTCGCGTAATTATCCACCTGCTGCCCCGTGGCCAGGTCCGTATCACCATAGCGCGATACCACCGCCGCCTCCCGGGCTGCGCTTCGAACGATGCCGCTGATGGTCATGTAGTCACCATAAAAAAAGCTGGCGTACATCATGCCATAGAGAAGCATCATAAATAATGGAAGAAGCAATGCAAATTCGATGATGTCCTGCCCCTTCTGCTTCATGCGGCTCGCCTCCTTTTGTTTTCGGGGAAATACACGTGGGTGGTTTAGGGATAAGGGATAGGGGATAAGGGATAAGGCCGCGTTTAACGCTTAGCGCGAAATGCGCAATGCCTTCTTCTCTGAAGAAGGTGGCCGTTAGGCCGGATGATGGGAAGCAGTAGCGGAAGTGCCCTGCGCTTTGCTAACGCTGGCGGCAGCCATCACCCGCCCTCACGGGCACCCTCTTCAAAGAAGAGGGCTTGACAGGAAAGGCTTCGCCATCTTAGACACCCGCTTCAGAGAAGAGGGCTATACGGCGAAAGGTGCGCCTGGCGGCATAAGCACTAGCGTTCCTTATCCCTTATCCCTTGTCCCTTATCCCTTTTTATGAAAGATACCATTTGGAAGAGGCAATAGATCCTACTGCCCCTTCCAAATGGTACCTGTCATAAGACAGATACCATTTGATTCGGTTTCACGAATGCACCAAATTAGGTAGCAGATTTGGTGTCAGATGCGCTGGAAATCAGAGTGGTAGCGTCGGTGAATACCTGGTTGATTTCATCCTGCAGACCTGCCTGCTGGTAAATCAGCCAGCCGATACCTACGATAATAGCCAGCATGAGTGCATATTCTACCATGTCCTGACCTTTTTCGCCGAGTACGCGTTTCATGAATTCTTTCATTGTTCTTCCTCCTAAAAAAAAATATTTTTCCTTCACCAGTTAAACTTAGTCAGAGTGACTTGCAGCTGTCTGAATCAGAAGCTGAGACTGGCTGAACACCTGGTTGACTTCCTCCTGCAGACCTGCCTGCTCATAAATCAGCCAACCGATGCCTACGATGACGGCCAGCATCAGGGCGTATTCGACCATATCCTGGCCTTTTTCGCCGATCGCCGGTTTCACATAGTAGTTGTACATCTGTTTTGCTCTATCCAGCATCCTCACACCTCCTTATGTTTAAGCTAGTAAAAGAAATGATATATCTAAAAAGCATGGCTTTGGGGTAGTCAGCTTTTTATTCAAATTGATTGGAAATTACAGGGCCACGAATTTAGTGATCAGTAATTAGTAATCAGTGATCAGGACGCGACTGGCACCAGTGCATACATGGCGATATTGCCGCTACTGATTACTGATTACTGACTACTGATTACTAAACCACTAGCGTCATCCCGCTACTCCCTATACTTTTATATCCACAATCTTGCGGATAATGAGGAAACCTACGATTTCTAAGAAGACTGCGCCGGCGATGATCATTTGGCCGATTCTCGTAGTAAGAAGGGGCCGCATGTATTCCGGCGAGGTGATATACATGAAGAGACCCATGGCCACCGGAAGCAGGGCCAGGATGATGCCGGAGGCTCTGCCCTGGGCGGTGAGTGTATGGATTTCTCTGCGAATACGGATACGCTCCAGAATGGTGTCGCGGATCACGTCGATGATGTCTGCCAGGTTGCCGCCTACCTGCTGCTGGATGAGCACGGCGGTGACGATGAGGGAGAAGTCAGGACTTCCCACGCGCTGATCCATTTCCGTCAGCGCCTGGTCCAGTGGTTTCCCCAGGTTCGTCTCACGAAGGACCCGGGCAAATTCCGAGGAAACCGGCGGCTTCATTTCTTTGGAAATGAGTTCCACTGTTTGCAGGAAGGAAAAGCCGGCGCGAAGGGAATTCGCGATCAGCGTGAGGCAATCGGCCAGCTGATAGAGGAAGGACTGCAGCCTTTGGGCGATGCGGATCTTCACCCAGCCCCAGGCCGCCATGAATGTGATTACGCCCACGAGGATGGCGTAGAGGAAGGATCCCAGGAAAATCATGGCCAAGAAGCCGGCAAGCAAGGCGCCGACGATGGAGATGGCCACCATTTCGTAGCCCAGGAGGGGGAGCCCTGCCCGGTGCATCATGAGGTCCAGCTTCGATGCGGTCTTCTGGGACCCCATCTTGCGCATTTGTTTACGGAAAGCGAGGCGAAGACGGCGGCGGGCCGAGGGGGTCTCGTCTTCCTCTTCTTCAGCGAAGTCGCCTACGTATTGGTGCATACGCTCGGAGACGGCTTTTTTCTTCTTCGTCGCCGCGCCGAGGATCAGTACCAGGAGCAAAAAAAGCAGAAAGGCACATAGAAAAGATATGATGAGTATCATTGCCATGTCTCCCTTCTGCT
>CAVHZP010000166.1:0-4964 GCA_963640485.1 bacterium
AAACCAAACAACCTCGCTGCGCTCGAAAAAAAACCAAGCCAACCGCTCTACGGGCGAGGGAAAACAAAGCCGGCCTAGCGGAAAACGGAAAAATTTTCACCCACAGTCAAACGCGTCCTGACTACTGACTACCGACCACCGACCACCGACTACTCCCCCCCCATAGCGGAAATCGGAAAAAACTTTGCTAAAAGCAAAATGTGTTCTATCCTTTTCCCGAAAATTGGTGTAGAGTGTAAATTACAGAAGGGATTTATTATTTCTTATTTCTTTACGAGAGGAGAAAAATTATGCGTAAAAACACGAAGAAGGGTATGAAGCTGGTAGCGGCTGTATCCATGGCTCTCCTGGGGATGTCCTATGGCATGATGGGGCACGTAGAAGCGTATGGGACTGCAGAGCAGCCCGGACGCTATGATGCCTACACCGGTCAGGGAGACTCCGGAGATATTTACATTGCCAAATACAGCGAAAAGAATGGTGACATCGAAGGGGAGGTTTCTTTCGATGTCGGCGCTATGTCCGTCACCGGTCATCCCAGCACTGATGCGAAGGGTGGGAGTGCGACAAGCGACCCCCAGGCTGGCTCCAAGGCTGGCAGCGTGTATGCCTGGGGGCTGGACGCTGCGAAGGGTGTAAGCGATGCCAACATCACCATTGGCGATAAGGAAAAAGAGACAGCAATCACCGGCGGCAAGGATAGCACAGACCCGGCTGAAGATGTGACCGCATCTGACAAAGATGGCGCCAAGGGCGATGATAAAAATGCTACCGCGGTTGCCGCAGGGGCAGATGGCCAGTCCTCTACTACGGACGATGAGAGAAATGGGAAAGCCAGCACGGCAACGGCTGAAAATGGCGGCAACGGCAGCGCCGGCGCGAAGGGCGCAGCAGGCGGCGATGCGGAGGGCTATGGCATCCTCATGGGCGAAGGCAGTGGAAATACGATCACTGCGATCCATACCGCGAATGCTGAAAATAAATTCATCGTCACCGGCGGCGATGGCGGCATTGGCGGGAATGGCGGCCAGGGTGGCATCGGGCAGACCGGTGGCAAAGGCGGCAATGGCGCGGCCGGCATCTCGGGGACGACCACCGGCGCAGCAGGCGGCGATGGCGGTAATGGCGGCGCGGGCAGCCAGGGCGGCACCGGTGGCGCAGGTGCTGATGGCGCTGACGGAAACAATGGCGGCAAAGCAACGGTTCACTATATGAAGGTAGAAAACAATACCGGCCTTACCATCGACCTGGGTGAAAGCGCGCAGACAACCATCGAAGCCAAAGGCGGCGCCGGTGGCGTTGGCGGTGACGGTGGCGCCGGTGGCAATGGCGGCCAGGGCGGCGCTGGCGGCGATGGAAATAAAGGTGGCAACGGCTACGCGGGTGCCACGGGTACGGCTGCGGTGAGCAATAAATTGTATACGGCCAGCAAAAATACAGAAGCTGGAACTGCACAGATTACAGTAGGCAATTTCACGTATGCTATCGATAATCTTAAGGTTGATGATCTGGCGAAGGACTGGTACTACATCACCGGCGGAGCGGAAGCCGGCGCCGGCACGGCTGGCGGCAATGCGGGTAATGGCGGCGCCGGTGGCGATGGCGGCAAGGGCGGAAAAGGCGGCCAAGGTGGCGCTGCCGGTAACGGTGGCAATGGCGGCGATGCGACTGCTACAGGCATGACTTTCTCCAGCGCTGATGACTTGACCATCACCGGGAATAGCTTCACTGTCACTGCAACGGCAGGTAATGGCGGCGCTGGCGGGACCGGTGGCGCCGGTGGCACCGGCGGCGAAGGCGGCAAAGGTGGCGACGGCAAGGATGGCGGCACCGGTGGCACTGGCGGCGAAGGTGGCGCTAGCGCTACGAAGCATGAAATAACTAAAATTGTGGCAGAAAAAGAGTTTACACGGCCTTCTACTGAGGGTGACAGCGGTAGCAGTATTTTGAAAATTACTGCACAGGCTGGTCCGTATAACGCAGGCACCTACGATCAGGGCGCCGGCGGTCAAGGCGGTAACGCCGGTAATGGCGGTAATGGCGGCAATGGTGGCAAAGGTGGTGACGGCGGCGACGGCGGCACCGGTGGCAATGGCGGCAACGGCGGCATTGCCAAGGCCACAGCGCTGTCTGTCACAGAATCCAGCCATGTGAACATTGCGCTCCATGAAATCAAGGCTGTTGCCAATGGCGGAAACGGCGGCCATGTCGGCGCAGGCGGCGCTGCCGGCGCTATTGGAACCGCTGGTGAAGGCGGCGCAGCCGGCAATGCGGGCACTGCCGGCCAGGGTGGCGCAGGCACAGGAACCGCCCAGGCTGGGCAGGCTGGTAGCAATGGCACCGCCGGCACGGCTGGCGGCGCAGGCACAGAAGAATCCACCGCAGGCGCAGCCGGTAAAGCTGGCACCACCGCCGGCAAAGGTGGCGGTGCGACAGCCAAGGCGGTATTGATGAATGGTGTCACCGGCCAGATGACCGTAAGCACTATCACCGCTACCGCAACCGCAGGCATTGGCGGTGACAATACGGCTGCTACCAATGGCCCGGTGGCGACGGCGCAGGCCATGGATCTCTATGAGACAAAGCTCACCATCGATGGCGGTGAAGGCAATTTGAAGGTGGCCGCCACTGCTTCCCATGCCACCGCCGGCAGTACGGCCGGGGCGATCACCGAAACCGATAGTGACATCCTGTACCGCGTCAAAGGCATCATGGATGTATCTGCTAAAGCCGATACCGGGGAAAGCACACAAGGGGTGAACAGTGCCAAGGCCATGGCTCTTTCCGGCGGCAAGACGGTGATCGAGGCGAAGGGCTTTACGGCAACGGCCGTTTCTCAGGCCAATGGCGGCGCTGGTAGCCGGGCGTATGGCATCGATGTGGATGATCATCATGAGCTCACCATCCATGCCGGAGATGAGGGCGTGAAAGTAGATGCCAAGTCTAGCGTGACGGGTGATTCCACGCCCAAGGGCCTGGGCCAGGCGGTGGGGCTCTCGGCCAATGGCGGCGACGGCGCTCCGGCAGTGGTCGATATCACCACCACCGGCAGAGTTCTGATTTCTGCAGCACAGACCAATGGCACAGCGGAAGGCAAGGCCTATGGGGTGGAACTGAATAACGCGATCTTCCAGGTGGAGGCGCAGGAGGGCATCGGCCTGGGGGCGTTAAATACAGAAGGCAACGAAGAGCAGGCGCTGATCGCGAAGGCTTCGACTATTTCTCTGGATACCGGGGAGGATAAGATTAATTTCGCCGGCGATGTATATCTGGAGAATAAAAGCACAATGACCCTGAAGAGCTCGGCGACGGTCGAGAGCACGCAAGATCAAGGCGGTCAGAGCATCGGCGCCCTGGGGCTCCTGGAGTCCACGCTGATTCTGCAGGACAATGCCAAGACGCTGACCACCGATGGCGTCCTGGGCATCGGAAATGGAAAAATTTATTTCTACGATGAAGAAAATACGAAGGAAAAATACATCGGCATCGAAAATCATCCGGAATACACCCAGGATAATTTCCGTACGATTTCCGTTGGTGGAAGTATGTCTGTCCAGGGCGAGGACAATGCGCTCTTCGTCCGTACCAACAGCCTTGCCGGTGACGTAGGCGATCGCATTGAGCTTAATGGCGACATCAGCAAACCAGGGCAGAGCGAAGGGAATGCGAAGATCCAAATCACCGTATTCGACGAAGGCATGAAGACCGGCTACGAAGGAAAGAAAGACGGCAAGGGCTGGATCAAGGCCACCGAAGAAGGGGCGGAAGACACCTTCGACGGCCAGGCGCTGGACCATGCAGTCACCATCATCGGCTCTAAGGATGGCAATGAGGCCGTAGACTATGAGGGCATCGCACCGGCAGAGGCTTACGACAATGGTGTGTGGGCTTACGAGTACGATGTGGACGTAGAGAAGGACCAGGAAACCGGAAGCGCGGTCTTCCGGAAAGTGGCTACCACGAAGGCTGAGGCATCCTCTGCCCAGAAGACTGCCGCCGATGCGAATACCGCGGCTGCGGCTGCGGCTGCTACCTTCTTCGGCGCTGACGAGACGCTCCACGAAAGACTGGGCGACCTCCGGGCCATGAAGGACGGCGAGACGGAAAATGGCGTATGGGCGAAGTACGTGGGCGGCCGCCTCTCGGCTGACGGCATCGGCCGCGAGACGAAGGTGAAGTACAATGGCGTAGAAGTGGGCTACGACCGCGATCTGGGAAATAACTGGACCATCGGCGTGGCCGGCGAATATGTGGATGGCGACACCACCCTGACCGCCGGCAGCGGCAACGTGAAGACCCGGGCCGGCGCTCTCTACGGCACCTGGCTCGGCGATCAGGGCCACTACCTGGACATCATCGCCAAGGTGGGCAAGGTGGATAGCGACACCAGCTCCTGGGGCGGCACCATCCTGAACAAGATGGACGGCGACTTCGACGCCAATGCCTACAGCCTGGCGGTGGAATACGGCCGCACCTATGACCTCTCCAGTGATTGGTTCATCACCCCGGCAACGCGGCTCTCCTACGTACACATGGGCAGCGCCAGCTACGACGTGAAGGCCATGAACAACACCATGCACGCGCGGAATGACTCTTTCGACAGCTTCCTCCTCCGCGCCGGCGCGAATGTGGGCAAGAAATTCTCTGACCGCAGCAGCTTCTATTTCAAACTGGCAGCACTCTATGACTTCGACGGCGACGTGACCACCACCCTCACCGCCGATGGCAGAACCAATAAATACGAAAACGACCTCGGCGGCTTCAGCCTGGAATACGGCCTGGGCTTCGACTTCGACTTCGGCCATAGCAGCCTTTACTTCGACGTGGAACGCATCAGCGGCGGCGACCTCGATAAAGATTGGGGCGTCAATGCGGGATTCCGTTATCAGTTCTAAGAGGATTTTTTGAAATAAGAAATTTTTGTGGTAATAAAAAACTCCCGGGATTTTTCTCGGGAGTTTTTT
>CAVHZP010000167.1:0-4960 GCA_963640485.1 bacterium
CCAGAAAGTCAGATGAATAGCGATTTAATCAGTGGTTCCCTATTTACCATTTAAACTTTGGACTTTTCCGCACATATCGGCGGAGCTTGAATATGATTTCGCTATAGTTGCGCCTCATGTTTTTGGGGTCTTTTTCCCATTGCGCATCGAGTAGCGCGTCCCACTGATCCATGTGGTAGTGCTTGATTGTCTCCTGACTGGCGGTGATATAGCGATAATATATCGCCTCTACCGTAGACTCTGGCCACGGCTCCAGGTCCGGATACATTACAATCTGTAAACGAAGGGATAACAAACACAAAGTCATGATAGCCGCACTCTAGGAGATGGTCAGCGTGGGTGCTGATAATCACTTTGAGGTTATCTTCCCAAAACCACCGATGTTCCCACACGCAACAAGCAGCGTAGTAGGCGGCGACGTATTTCAACCCGTCCCCGTGGTCAGAGAGAGGCAAGCACTTACGGATGAGCGCCTTCATTTCCTGCGGATGCGCTTTCGCCCACGCCAGGTGGCGGGCGTGCTGCTTCTCTTTGCTTTCAAAAATTTTTTCAAACATGGCGTTCTCCTTTCATTTCAGCATGCCAATGAGGCCGAAAAGAATTTCCTTTCCAATTTATTTTATGATTTTCGAGGGGCGCCTTTTGTCAAAGTGCAAAGTGATCATCGCTAAATGCATGGTTCCATAGAAAAATAATTTGAAAGTTTTTGGCTACTGACACCCAAAACTATATAAAAACAAAAAGTTTTTGGTGAGAGTAACCAAAAACTTTTTGTTTTTGCGTGAGATGTATGCTACACTGGTTCCAGGTGGTGATACGATGGAAAAGATGATTGAACGACAGGAATATATAAATCAACTCATCCGCTGGCGGGACAAGCAGGTGATTAAGGTAATCACCGGGGTGCGGCGCTCGGGGAAGTCTACGCTTATGAAACTGTATCAGGATTTCCTGCTCAGGCAAGGCGTGGCGCCGGAGCAAATGATCGTGATCAATTTTGAGGATTACGACTATGCGGATTTGCTGGAGCTGAAGAAGCTGTATGCTTATATCAAAGAGCGACTCTTGCCCGGGCGGATGATGTATATCTTTTTCGACGAGATTCAGAATGTGGCCGATTTCCCGCGGGTGGTGGATAGTCTCTATATCAAAGAGAATGTGGATATTTACCTCACCGGTTCCAATGCGTACATGCTGTCCAGCGATCTGGCCACGCTGCTATCGGGGCGGTATGTAGAAATCAAACTGCTGCCGCTGTCTTTCAAAGAGTACGTGGAGGCCACCGGCGGCGCGCAGGAGTTGGCGCGGACCTATCGGACGTACATAGAGACCAGCTCCTTTCCTTACGCCCTGGCATTACAGGGAGAGCGGGGGATGCTGAAGGAATATTTGAGCGGCATTTACAATACCATCGTGGTGAAAGACGTGACCCAGCGAAATCGGTTTACAGACACCATGATGCTGGAGAGTGTGCTGCGCTTTGCCTATGACAATATAGGAAATATACTTTCTACCAAAAAAATCGCCGATACCATGACATCGGACGGCCGCAAAATCGATTCCAAGATGGTGGAAAAATATTTGACCGCCTTGCAGGAGTGCTACGTGCTCTATCAGTGCAAACGCTATGACATCAAGGGGCGGCAGTATTTAAAGACGCTGGATAAATATTATGCCGTGGACATGGGACTTCGGCAGATGCTTTTGGGCAGCAAGGCCATGGACACGGGGCATATCCTGGAGAATGTGGTGTATCTGGAACTTTTGCGCCGGGGCTACGACGTGTATATCGGCAAGGTGGGCGACCTGGAAGTGGATTTCGTAGCCATTGATGAAAAGGGCATGACCTATTACCAGGTCTCCGCCACTGTGCGGGACGAGTCGACGCTCACGCGGGAACTGGCATCGCTGCAAAGCATCAAGGATCACTATCCGAAAATTTTATTGACTTTGGATGAAGACCCGGCGATGGACTATGACGGCATCCGCAAAATCAACGTGCTGGATTGGCTCTTGGATTAGGAAATACAGGAAAGGTGGCACATCGCTATGATACAGACAAGCTTCACGGATTTTGAATACAATAGACCGCGGAGGAAAAGTCGCCGCGAAAAACTCCTCGAAACCATGGATGCCCTGCTTCCCTGGGAGGAGTGGGTTGCTTTTATTTCGCCCCATTACCCCGACGGCAAGCGCGGTCGCCCTGCGAAAGGGATCGAGACCATGCTTCGGATGTATCTGCTGCAGAACTGGTTTAACCTATCTGACAAAGGCATCGAAGAGGAAATCTGCGATAGTCATGCGATGCGCTCTTTCATGGGGCTGGATTTTAATGTAGAGCAGGTTCCCGATGCTACCACGCTGCTTAAATTCCGGCATTTAATGGAGAAACATGGCATTGATAGAAAAATTCTCGCGGACGTTGAAAATATCCTGGATAAAAAGGGGCTCGCGCTGCAGAGCGGGACTGTTATTGATGTAAGTATCTCTAGGATTCCGGGTTTTACGAAGCACAAAGAGCAGGAAAGCGATCCTGAGAGAAGGAAATCCTCCGCAATGAATCCTTGCCACCGTACAGAAAATTTTTGAAATGGCGAAAGCATAAGCAAATCGCGTATAGAAAGGCCAAGAGGGCAAGTAGAGCCCTTTTGGCTTTTTGCTTTTTGTGTTTGGTGGTCAGGGTGCGATTGACGATGGGGGGCTAGCTAGTGCAGGGCATCATCCGGCCTACGGCCACCTTCTTCAAGGAAGAAGGCAAAGCGCACCAAGCCCTCTTCTCTGAAGAGGGTGCCAGAAGGGCGGGTGATGCTTTTTCGCCCGTAGGGCAGTTGTGTGGTTTTTCCAAATACCAAGCGGTAAGAATGCATACGTAAGGAACTTATTAAAAGAAATCTTCTTACTGTTTCTCGTGAATAAAACCAAACAACCGCCTTTCAGGCGAGGGAAAACAAGCCTCACTGCGTTCGGAGATGCACCCCCTTTGGTCCCCTACGGGTCCCACCTTCCCCCCAAAGGGGGGACTGTAAACCAAACAACCTCGCTGCGCTCGAGAAAAACAAAGCAAGCGCCCTGCGGGCGAGGAAAACCAGCAGTGCGAGCCGCCTTATTCCTTATTTCCTCCAAAAAGCCCTTGCATTTCCCCATTCCTTGTGCTATCATTATCTACTGACTTAGTCCCTATTTGAATGTGCTTTTCGCTGGACAGAAGGCTTACAAGAAGCAAGGAACGATGAAATTAGAAGAGCACGCCGGGGATTTTTATATGATTCCGCAAAGATGCGTGGTATCTGAGGAGGTGTCCTTATTTGGCAGCGAAGGCAGCACAGCTGGCAGAGTGGCTAAAAGAACTGCAGGACAGGGTGGATGCGGATGGCAATCTTTCTTACGCCGAAATTATTCGTTTCGTCCAGGAGAAGGGGCTGACGCAGAAGCAGTTAGACAGTGTTTTCAAACTCCTAAATGAAAATCATATCGAAATCATTTATGACGATGATGGCGATGATGTAGAGGAAGGTCCGACTTCGGCTGAATTGGAGGCGGAGGCCGGCGAGCCGGTTTTCACCGATGATATGCTCCCGGAAGAGGACGAAGATGATTTAGACGATAGCAAGGAATGGGAAACAGAAGACGTTTCTGATGCTTATGACGCAGCAGCGGCTGGTGGCGTGAGCGATCCGGTGCGGCTCTATCTCCGTGAATGTGGCTCCAATCCTCTTCTTTCGGCAGAGGAGGAAATGAATCTGGCGAAGGCCATCGAGCGCGGCAAGCGCAAGGATGCGACGCCGGAGGAGAAGGAGGAGGCCGCTGAGGCGAAGAAGGAAATGGCGAATGCCAATCTGCGTCTGGTGGTTTCTATCGCGAAGAAATATCCGGGCCGCGGGATGCCTTTCCTGGATCTGATTCAGGAAGGAAATATCGGGCTCTTGAAGGCGGTCGACAAGTTCGACTACACGAAGGGGTATAAATTCTCCACCTATGCGACCTGGTGGATTCGCCAGGCCATCACCCGTTCCATCGCGGACCAGGCGAGAACCATCCGCGTGCCGGTGCACATGGTGGAAACGATTAACAAGATGAATCGCGTGGGACGCCGTTTCCTGCAGGAACATGGCCGCGAAGCCACCAATGAGGAATTGGCGAGAGAAATGGGCATCAGCGTGGATAAGATTCGCGAAGCGAAGAAGGCAGCGCAGGATCCGATTTCCCTGGAAACCCCAATCGGTGAAAAGGAAGATTCCCACCTGGGCGATTTCATCGAAGACCAGAAGACGGCATCGCCGGAAGACGAAGCAGCGGCTACCATGAGACGCGAACAGGTCTACAAGATGCTTGATACCTTGACGGACCGTGAAAAAGGCGTCCTGGCTCTGCGTTTCGGTATGGACGATGGCACACCGAGAACGCTGGAGGAAGTGGGCAAGCACTTCGGCGTCACCCGTGAACGTATTCGTCAGATCGAGGGCAAGGCTCTCAAAAAATTGAAAAAGCAGGCTCTGCCCATGGCAGGGTATTAAGGAACCACTGATTAAATCGCTATTCATCTGACTTTCTGGCCCAATGGCGCAATACTTCGTCGGGATTTCCCTTTCATACTTCGGTATGCGCGGGAAATTCCTCCTCGTCTTGCACCATTGGGCTGGTCAGAAATTCAGATGGCGATTTAATCAGTGGTTCCTTAAAAGAAAAGCTCATCTTCGGATGGGCTTTTTGCTTTTGGGATGATTTACGCTGGCGGTTTAGTGGTCAGTAATTAGTGATCAGTAATTAGGGCGCGTTTTCCGCTGTTTTCATATATCGGAACAACTGCTATGTGCGAAAAGCGTTAATCGCGTCCTGATTACTGACCACTGATCACTAAACAACTGGCGCTCTCCACGCCCATTCCTAATCGTGCTATAATGAAAGAAAAAGAGGAGCGACGGAGCGCGCGCCTTATCGTCTCACTATTGGAGTTTCTATG
>CAVHZP010000168.1:0-4922 GCA_963640485.1 bacterium
GCCTCTTCCATGGTGACGTCGCTGCGGCTGTCTCCGTTTTCATAAACCAGAATAGGAGTGCTGCTGTCCACTTCGCTGCCGGGGAGGTAGATGTATTCTTTCATGCGGGGGTCGCCGTAGATGTAGCCGGCGAGGAGTTTGCTTTCGGCGAGTTTATGCATGGGGCGCCTCCAGGTCACAAATGAAATAGGGTTTGAATCCCAGATAGTCGGAGCTGGTGAGCTGCAGCGGGATGCCTTCGAGCTCGCTGGGGAGGTTCGTGAAATTCGGCGCGCCGTGGATGTGGCCGTAGATGCAAAGGTCTGCGCCGTGGGCTTTGATGATGTCCATCATGTGAGATGGATTTCTCCCTTCGTCAAAGGGCGGGTAGTGAAGAATGGCGATGATCTTATCCACATTCATCTTCTGTGCCAGCTCGAGAGAGCGCTCCATGCGGCCCTCTTCGCGAAGAATGATGGCGCGGTCGGTCTCGGTGAATTGGCGGGAGGTTTCAGAAATCCAGCCCCGCGTGCCGGCGAGCGCCACATTTCCTACTTGAATGGCGGAGTTGTGAATGAATTCAAAAGCGCCGTGGGTCATGTTGGTCATCTTGGTGACGGTAGACCACCAGAAATCATGATTTCCCCGGACGATGATTTTCCGCCCCGGGAGCGTGCCCAGCATGGTGAGGTCTTGGATGGCGCTCTCCATGCTCATGGCCCAGGAGAGATCGCCGGCCATGATGACCGCGTCGTCTTCGTGGATTGTCTCCCGCCAGGCGTTGATAATTTTTTCGCGATGGTTCTTCCAATTCTCTCCGAATATATCCATAGGTTTCGTAGGCGGATCTCCGGAGAGGTGGAAATCGCTGAAAGCGTAAAGTTTCATGTAATAAGAGTCCTTTGAATTTAGTAGTCAGTAAATAGTGGTTTGGTAATCAGACCAGTAATCAGTAATTAGTAATCAGTAGTCAGGACGCAATTGACTGGAGAGTCAATTGCGTCCTGACTACTGACCACTGATCACTGACTACTAAACTGATAGCGTCAAGCATCGCTACTAACCGCTACTATCCGAAATATTTCCCCGACCTCAGCGTATCAATGATTCCCTTCTTGCTGACTTCGTCGATCACGTTGGTGATGCGGTAGCCCATGTAGAGGGGGCTAGCGGCGAAGCGAGGGAAAATTTTGGCGTGAAGCTGTTTCAAGTGATAGAAGAAAATATTGTAGCTGTTGCAGTGGAGGGGGAAGTCGTGAAGCGCGTAGCGCGCCAGGGTCTGGATGGCGTTGGCAAATCCTTCGGGGCTGCCGTCTTTTTTCAAAGTCACATTGAGCTCGCCAACGCCGCTCAGAGGATAGTCCGACAAAGACGCGTAGCAGTCCGCGTCCTCGTGCACCAGCGTGCCGACGAAATTTTCGTACTGCAAATTGTCCCGGTAGTCGTACTCTTCGAGACCGATGATCTGCGAGTGGGGATGCCTCTGGGATCCGCCGGAGCCGGGACCGAAGTTCCGGAAATAAATCACCGAGCGGAAGCGTTTGTCCCGCTCCATGTCCTGCCATTTCTCCAGGCCAAAGGAAATGACATCATGCAGTTTCTCCGGTTCGTAAGTGGAGAGCTCGCCGTCGTGGTCGCTGGTCTCTACGATCACCGTGGGCACCGTCTTCTCAAAGATCGGATACTTGTTCATGAGCCAAATGATATCGCCTCTTTGGTCAAGAATGTGGGTAAGACTTTCAGGGTGGCAGAAAGGGCAGACGCGTTGTGTGCCGGAATAAGGTTTCTCCTGGTCAATAGATATATTGAATGTCATAGGATTGGTCATAAGTAACACCTCATCTTTCCGTTCTCATTATAGCATAGGACAAGGGATAAGGGATAAGGCGGGCTAGTGCGGAATCCGCCAGTGCGAACATGTCGCTGTAGCTTCTGGCTGCTAGCTGCTGGCTTCTAGCCGGCTAGAGGAACATGGCGTTGAGAACAAAGAGCGTCCCCGGATTAACGGAAGCGGGAAAAAATTGCTGACGGCTAATTGCACGGGGCGTGTGCATCGCGCTATCGGTAAGTTGGTGCAGTAGCCGACCAGTAGCCAGCAGCTAGCAGCCAGAAGCGGCAGCGACATGTATGCACTGGCGGTGATATCCCTATCCCTTATCCCCTATCCCTTATCCCTTATCCCTCCTCTGAAAATATTTTATTTCTTTACTTGACAAAAGTAAAAGCACCGTGTAGTATATAGCCATAACAATTCTTTAGCAGAATAAAGGAATAAAGATTTAAGAATAGGAGAGATGAACATGAATTTGAAAAAAGTATTACTCGCAGGGGCTTTGGCAGTAGGAGCTATTGGATTTCTGGCAGGTTGCGGCGGCGGAGATAAGCCGGCGTCTAGTGCAGCAGCCAGCGGCGCAGCAGGGAAACCGGCGAAGATTGTAGCCGGCATGGATGACACCTTCGCTCCCATGGGCTTCCGCGATGACAGCGGCAAGATTGTAGGCTTCGATATCGATATGGCCGATGCGGTTTCCAAAGAAATCGGCGTGCCCATCGAATTCAAACCGATCGACTGGGCTTCCAAGGAAACGGAACTGAACTCCGGCCGCATCGATTGCATCTGGAATGGCTTCACCATGACGCCGGAAAGAACGGAGAAGCTCGCCTTCACCAAACCGTACATGGATAACATCCAGGTCTACGCTGTGCTGAATGACAGCCCGGTGAAATCGCCGGAAGATCTGAAAGGCAAAAAGATTTCCATTCAGGAAGCGTCCACCGCTGAGACCGCGCTCAACCGTGATGAGAATTTCAAAAAGTCTTTCTCTGAAATCAAAGCATATCCGGACCTCACCGCTTGCTTCATGGATCTGGAATCCGGCCGCACCGATGCAGTCCTGGCTGACTCGGTCCTCATTGAATACTACATGACCAAGAAACCGGGCACCTTCCGTGAACTGGAAGGCGTAGTTTCCAAAGACACCTTCTCCATCGGCATCAAGAAAGACAACCAGGCACTGGTTAATCTCCTGAACGACGGCATCGCGAAAGTCGTAGCAAGCGGCGAAGCGAAGAAGATTTCCGAAAAATGGTTCGGCAAAGACGTCGTGCTGAAATAATTTGTATTTCCTTTGCACTCCGCAAGGCTTCGCCGGGCGGGGTGCATTTTTTGTGGGGGAGAATGTGGGAGATGCTTGCCTTCTTCTCTGAAGAAGGTGGCCGTTAGGCCGGATGATGGGATAAAGTAGTGTTTTGCATCACCTGCCCTGCGGGTACCCTCTTCAGAAAAGAGGGCTTGATGCATTTGACTAAGTAGTTAAATGCGTCCTTATCCCTTATCCCCTATCCCTTATCCCTTTACTCCCTTTCATTTCTCTATCTTGCTAAAATAATAAAATCAGTGTATGATTGTCTTGATATCTTTACATTGATGAAGGAGCATTTTATGGATTACATTCTTCGCATCCTGCCGAATATGTTTGCCGGTCTGGGCATTTCGGCGCAGATTTTTTTGATGACCATCGTCCTGGCGCTGCCCATCGGCGTGCTCTTGGCGTTGGTGCGTATTTCCAAAGTGACGATTTTCCGCAAGCTGGCGGAAATCTATATCTACGTCATGCGCGGTACGCCTTTGATGCTGCAGATCATGTTCATCTACTACGGCTTGCCGCTGATGCTGGGGATTCAGATCGATGATTTCCCGGCGGCGATCCTGGCTTTCGTGGCGAATTACGCGGCGTACTTTGCAGAAATTTTCCGTGGCGGCATCCAGTCCATCCCCAAGGGCCAGTACGAGGGCGCGAAGGTGCTCGGTTTCACTTATAAGCAGACTATGTGGCACATCATTCTGCCTCAGGTGGTGAAGCGCGTCATCCCGCCTTTGGGCAATGAGACCATCACGCTCTTGAAGGATACCTCTCTGGTGTACATCCTCGCTATGAACGACCTCATGCGCGTCACCCGCGCGTTCGTGCAGCGCGATTTCGATACCACCCCGTTCCTGGTGGCGGCTGTCTTCTACCTGGCTTGCACCGCGGTGCTTACCAAAGTCCTGGCTTACGTAGAAAAGAAATACGCGGTATATGAAGAATAAGGAGAGCGCCATGAGTTTTATTGAAATGAAAAATATCCGCAAGGACTTCGGCAAGCTGACGATCCTTCACGGAGTAAATATGACATTAGAAAAAGGCGAAGTCATTTCCATCATCGGCCCCTCCGGCGCCGGCAAGAGTACGCTGCTCCGTTGCCTGAACCATCTGGAAAGCATCGAAGGTGGCTCTATTTCCGTGGACGGAGAATTTCTGGTGGAAGAAAAGAATGGCAAAGCCGTCTACGCGCCGGAAGCGAAGACCAAAGAAATCCTGGGAAAGATGGGCATGGTATTCCAGTCCTTCAACCTTTTCCCGCACATGACGGTGCTGGACAACATCATGGCGGCGCCAATCTACGTGAAGGGCATGAAGAAAGAGGAAATCCTTCCCATCGCCGAAGACCTGCTGAACAAGGTGGGACTTCTCAATAAAAAAGACATGTACCCCGGCAGCCTCTCCGGCGGCCAGAAACAGCGCGTCGCCATCGCCCGCGCCCTCGCCATGAGCCCGGAAATCATGCTCTTCGATGAACCGACCTCCGCACTGGACCCGGAACTCACCGGTGAAGTGCTGAAAACGATCCAGCAGCTGGCGGACGAAAACATGACCATGGCTATCGTGACCCACGAAATGGCTTTCGCCAAGTCGGTGTCCGATAAAATTCTCTTCATGGTAGACGGCCATGTGGAAGAAGAAGGCACCAGCGAAGAAGTCTTCGACCACCCCAAGAGCGAACGAACCAAAGCATTTTTGAAATCTATATTGCGGGCATGAAAAAAGGAACGGCTTTTGCCGTTCCTTTTTCGCTATCGGTTTAGTGGTCAGTAATCAGTGATCAGTAATCAGGGCGCGTTT
>CAVHZP010000169.1:0-4895 GCA_963640485.1 bacterium
TCCCCTATCCCTTATCCCTTATCCCCTATCCCTTATCCCCTATCCCTTATCCCCTATCCCTTATCCCTTATCCCTTATCCCTTATCCCTTATCCCTTATCCCCTAACGCTCGAGAAAAGAAAAATAATTTTTTTGTAATACCACATCGATCTCCTGCGTATAAGAGTCAAAGGAGGAAACTAGCATGACGGACATTCGATTTGATTTCAGTAATGTCTCCCGAGTGAAAGAAAGCCTTCGTGCTCACTTGCTGGAACGATACGCCTTCGCCCAAAGCCACCATCAGCTTCTATCCGATGAGCTGCTCGACTATGCTTCGGCTGCCGGCACGGCTACGCCTCCCTCAAAGGATTCGGGAAACAAAGAAAGACTGTGAAGCTTCTTCACAATAAAAAACGCTGCGATCTGCTCGCAGCGTTTTTTATTGGAAGAAATGGGATTTCCAATGGCAAATCCCATTTCTCATTTCTCATTTCTTATTTCTTCTCTTCTTCTACCGGGAAATCCTGGAGGGCATCGTAGCCTTCTTCGCCGGTGCGGATCTTTACCGCGTTGTCGATGGTGGAAACGAAAACTTTGCCGTCGCCGTACTTGCCAGTGTAGAGCGCTTTCTTCGCCACTTCGATGACAGTTCTCGGAGAAATCTTGGATACCACGATGTCGATGCGGATCTTCGGCAAGAGTTTCGCCGAGACAGCAGCGCCGCGGTACATCTGGGTCTGTCCTTTTTCGAGGCCGTAGCCCAGTGCTTTGGTAACGGTCATGCCGGTGATGCCGATGGCTTCCATAGAGGCTTTGAGGATTTCAAAGCGCTTGTCGGAAGTGATGATGGTGACACAGTAGAGGCGGTGGCCATCTGCCGGGAGTTCTTTCGGAACGATCTTTTCCACTTCTTCTTTCTTTGCCAGCGGTACTTCCACAGCGTCTGCCGGTGCTTTGCCGGCTTCGATAGCAGCGGTGGCAGTTTCCGGAGCCATCATGAAGTCTGCGTAAGCGGAAACAAGGCCGTGTTCTTCGAAGTCAAGGCCATTGATTTCTTCTTCCGGAGTGACGCGGAGGCCGATGGTGGCTTTGATGACGCGGAATACAATGTTCATCACAACGAATACATAAGCGGCTACAGATACAACGCCGATGATCTGAATCAGGAGGAAATCTGCATTTCCTGTGTAAAGCAGGCCATCTTCTACAGCGAAGACGCCGGTCAAGATGGTGCCGAGAGCGCCGCAGACGCCATGCGCTGCAATAGCGCCGACAGGGTCATCGATTTTCAGTTTCTGATCAATGAATTCGATAGCATATACGATCGTGAGACCAGCGATGAGGCCGATAGCGAAAGCGCCGGGTACGGAAACCACGTCAGTGCCGGCGGTGATAGCGACCAGGCCAGCCAGCGCGCCGTTCAGTGTCATGGAAACGTCAGGTTTGCCATATTTCACCCAGGTGAGAGTCATAGCAGCAACAGCGCCGACAGCGGCAGCCATATTGGTGGTAACCATGATGCTGGCAACAGAGAGAATGGTGTCGTCGCCGGTCATAGAGACGGAGGAGCCGCCGTTGAATCCGAACCAGCCCATCCACAGGATGAACATGCCCAGGCAAGCGAGGGTGATGGAGTGACCCTGGATAGCGTTCGCGCTGCCATCTTTGTTGTACTTGCCGATACGGGGTCCAAGGATCCACGCACCAACCAGTGCGCAGACACCGCCGACCATGTGTACGCAGGTGGAGCCGGCGAAATCATGGAATCCCATTTCTGCCAGCCAGCCGCCGCCCCAGATCCAGTGACCGGAAATCGGGTAGATTACCAGGGAAATCAGGATGGAGTAAGCGCAGTACGCAGAGAACTTCGTGCGTTCTGCCATAGCACCGGAAACGATGGTAGCAGCGGTGGCACAGAAGACGGTCTGGAAGAACAAGAAAACCAGTGGCGGATAGCCTGCATCGCCGGTATCATAATTCTTCACGAAGAAGTCCGGCGCGCCGATGATGCCGCCGATGTCTTCACCAAACATGAGGCCGAAGCCTACGAACCAGAAAACGATGGTGCCCAGCGAAAAGTCCATGAAATTTTTCATGACGATGTTGCCCGCATTCTTCGCACGGGTGAGGCCGGTTTCTACCATCGCAAAGCCCGGCTGCATAAAGAATACCAGGATAGCCCCCAAGAGGACCCAGGTGGTATCCGCGGCAGAATACTTATCTGCCTCCTCCGCCGCCATGGATAATGACGGACTTGACAGCGCCGCCAGTAATAGCGGCCAGGAATACTTCAACTTTTTCATTACACCAGATCCCTTCTTAGGAAATACGGCAAGTGAGCGATGATAAGAAGTAGAGGTTTAGTAATCAGTAATCAGTAGTCAGTAATCAGGACACATTTGACTCTTCCGTTAAACTCGTCCTGACTACTGATCACTGATCACTGATTACTAAAACCATCAGCGTCATTTCCACTTTCTGACCCAAACCTCTTTCTCACGCTTCACACATAGACAAAGCCCGGGCGATTGCCCGGGCTTCTTCGTCCAAAAGAAAAAGTCCGACTCCCCAGAGCCGGACTACTTTGTCCATCTATGCAGTTGCCATTCATTCTGAATATGCCTATAGGATACCGCCATCATTTCCATTCGTCAAGGGGAAATTTCGCGAAAATGAGATAGTTTAGAGATGGGACGATGAGATAAAGGCATGCTTCGCGCTGTTGGTTTCGTAATCAGTGGTTCCCTAACAGCCCCTATCCTTCAGTCTCTCTATCCTCTTATCCATATCAGGATGGTCGTTCCACAGGGAGGAGAAGAAACCGGATTTCTGATTTCCGTAGACGTACTGCATGTGATAGAAGGCGCGGAGGAGGTTTCCACCGAGCCCCAGCTCGGCAGCGTAGGCGTCGGCTTCGTATTCGTGGCCGCGGAAGCCGAAGGCTGAGAGGAGACTCAATGGAATCTGGAGGAGCCGGGAGAAGAAGGTGTGGGTGCAGGTGATGAAGAAGAGCCACAGCGTCACCAGCCAGCCCACGAAGGGAATCCAGGCGATGAGGCGGCTGGCGATGGCGAGGAAGGAGTAAACAAAGCAGATCACGTTGCCGAACCAGCCCATGGCTACGATAGCGAGACGTACCATGGTGTGGTGATACTGCAGGTGTCCCATCTCATGGGCAAGGATGCCTTCGAGCTCATCATCGGGGAGCGCGTCCATGGCACCGGTATTCACCACGATGTGCCGGTTTCCCAAAGCGCAGGCGTTGATGCTCCCGTCTTCTAAGACGTAGAGTTTGTAAAATCCGGGATCTCCCAAATGGCCCCTGCGGCAAATGTCCGCCAGGAGCGGCGCTAATCGGTCACAGGAAATCCCCGCCGCCCCGCGGCCGCCCATAGACCACACCAGCTGGCTCTGCATGAAGCCCATCCCCGAGAGCGCCAGGGGAATCAGGATGGAGCCTAAGGTGCAATAAGTTACCAGCTCCCACTCCCGACCCGAGGGAAATAAAATGGTTTCACAAAAAGGCTGGGCCATGGTAAACATGACAGCCCAGAAGAAAAAGTCGATCACAAAATTCACGCCGAAGGTGAGGAGAAGAAGAAACAGGGACATGATGAACATAGGGGTGCCTCCTTTTGCTCTTATTATAGAACGAGGTGGAGGATAAAGGCTAGATGTTTCGTAGTCAGTAGTCAGTAGTCGGTAGTCAGTAGTCGGTAGTCGGGGTGCATCTGGCTGCTGATGACCGACCACGAATCCCCTTGACTTCTCCCCGTCCAAAGTGTATAGTAGTCTCAACTTTATAAAGGCAGTGAAGAGAAGAGTACATAGAAGGCGCTGGCAAAGAGAGCTCCGGTGGGTGAAAGGGAGCACAGACGAATTTATGGAATATGGCCTCTGAGCCTGGTATGCCGAATGATGAAGCAGCCCGGGAGCTCCCGTTACAGAGACAAGGTCGAAGGACCTTACAAGACATCTCGAAGTGATTCGGATGTGAACATTGGGTGGTAACACGAAGCATCTCGTCCCTATTCCGGACGGGATTTTTTATTTCCCATCCACATTTCCAGAAGGAGGAAATCCCTATGAAATTCAAAAAAGCCATCGCCCTTTCCCTGGCCGCTCTCGTAGCCGCAGGCGCTATCGCCGGCTGCGGAGAGGAAAAGAAAGAAGCCAAAGCACCGGCTGAAAAGAAAGAAATCACCGTCGGCATCACTGCCGGCTACTCCGAACAGGTCATGGAATACGTAGCCCAGAAAGCTGAAAAAGAAGGGCTCAAAGTCAATCTGAAAATTTTCGGTGACTATGTAGCTCCGGACTCCGCCCTCGCTGCCGGCGACATCGACCTGAACTCCCACCAGCATGGCCCGTTCCTGCAGGCATTCAATGAAAAGAACGGCACCAAACTGATTTCCATCGGCAACACCTACCTGGCACCGCTCCGCGTGTACTCCAATAAGATCAAAGACCTGAAGGACCTCCCCGATGGCGCGAAAGTTTCCATTCCGAACGATCCCTCCAACGGCGGCCGCGCGCTGCTCCTCCTGGATCGCCAGGGCCTCCTGAAACTCAAAGAAGGCACCGACCCCACCAAAGCGGTAGTCACCGACATCGTGGAAAATCCGAAGAAACTGGACATCATCGAACTCGAAGCGCCACAGCTCCCGCGCTCCCTGGATGACGTACAGATTTCCGTCATCAACGCAGGCTATGCGAAATCCGCCAACCTGGACCCCAAGACCGCACTGGCGACCGAAGACAACACTTCTCCTTATGTAAATATCATCGCAGCCAGAGAAGCAGACAAGGACAACCCGACTTACCAGAAATTCGTAAAAATCTTCCAGAGCGAAGACGTGAAGAAATATATCAACGACAACTTCAGCGACGGCCTGGTACCGGCATTCTAATAG
>CAVHZP010000170.1:0-4884 GCA_963640485.1 bacterium
TCGGTATAGCGGCGAATAGAAACACGAGTCTTCATGACGCGATCAAATTCCACTTATGTGTCCTCCTCTTTGTACTTCGATAATCAGCAGTAGTGATTTAGTAGTCGGTAGTCGGTAGTCGGTAGTCGGTAGTCGGTTCGCGTTTGGCTGCTTCCCCATCGTAGCCGCGAACCGGGGCCTTAGCGTGCTTGCCAGCTGTCACATCTCTTTCGCGTGAGGCCCCTTTCGTTTCACGTGAAAACTTTTAGTGAAAGTTTTTTCGCTTTCTGTTATCGGTGATGGATCTTTCGACTTTGCTCAGGATGACAGCATGAGGAAACAGGCAAACGCAAACCGACTACGAAATCTCCAAATCCCGCATCCGTTAGCGTCTCCATCTGCCTCCATCCCTGACTACCGACCACCGATTACCGACTACAAAACCGATAGCGTGAATGCCAAAAAATTTCTGTAACACCTCCCCGCCCTTCCGCGTATAATGAATAAAGAAAATCCAAGGCCTCTCGGGAAACGCTGAGCGCCTTATTTCAATAGGAAAAGGAGAGATGGAAATGAGCGAAGCAGCAGTAGAAAGCATCCAGGTGGTAGACATCCTGAAGAGCGATGGCGCCGAAGAAAAGGTAGAGAAGGTGAAGGCGGCGCTGGAAGCGGATCCGGAAGTGAGCCTCCTCTTGAAAACCGTAGAGACCGCAGAGGATGTATTTGAAATCGTAAAGAGATACTCCAAGGCCACCCTGGAACAGGTGAAGGAGATTTTCCAGAAGACCGTGGACTATTACAAAGAAACCAAAGCCGTGGTCTCTGACGAAGTGCTGGACAATGTAGTGGGCGGCAGCTTCTCTTCCTGGTGGAATGAATGGAAGGGTGCCATTGTTGGCGGCGTCGTTTTCGTGGCTTGTGTGGCTGCAGGTATTGGGATTGGTGCGGCTTGCGGTGGCTACACCGGCGCCGTGATCGGTGCGATTGTCGGGATGGCGACGGGCATTGTGGCCGGTTCCGCGGCTGCTAAGTACATTTAGTAAGCAAAGTGTGATTATGATAGCGGAAAATGGAAATACTAACGCTATCGGGGTTAGTAGTCGGTAGTCAGTAGTCAGTAGTCGGTAGTCGGTAGTCGGTTCGCGTTTGGTGCTATAGACAATCAGAGTGTTAGACATCAGACTGTGCGTACCTGCTTCCTCATGGCGAGGAGCTATGAAGAAGCAGCCAAACGCGTCCCGACTACCGACTACCGACCACCGACTACGAAATCGATAGCGGTGCCATCTCTATGTACGCACTGGCGAGCCTCGCGTCCTTATCCCTAATCACTGATCACTAAACCGATAGCGTTAATACCCCAAAATTTGTAACATCTTCCAACGTTTCGCGTATAAGGAACAAAGGAATCCGAGGCCTCTGGGCAAACGCTGAGCGCCTTATTTCAAAGGAGAAGGAGAAACGAAAATGAGTGAAGTCGTAATAGAAAAAATTGATGTCGCAGGAATCCTGAGCAGCGAAGGCGTGGATGAAAAAGTGGAGCAGGTGAAAGACATTCTGGAATCTGTTCCGGAAGTAAATGTCCTGATGAAAGCCGCAGAGACCGTGGAAGATGTATATGAAATCGTGAAGAAATTTTCGAAAGCCACCTTCGAACAGGTAAAGGAGATTTTCGAACAGGCGGTGGATTATTACAAACAGTCCAAGGCTGTGCTGACCGATGAAATGCTCGACAATGTAGTGGGCGGCTGGAGCTTTTCTCAGTTCTGGTCGCAAAATAAGGGGTTCGTCGTCGGCGCTGCCGTCTTCGTAGCCAGCATAGTCACCGGTGCCGTCGCCGGTGCCGTCGTAGCCGGACCGCTTGGCGCCGCAGCAGGGGCGCTCGGTGGCCTCGTCGCCGGCGTTATGTTGGGCGTTATCGCAGGGGTCGCTACGAATGTGATTTGCGAAAAACTGTAAGGAAATAGAAGAAGCCAAAAGCCGCCGGGTGTTTGCCCGGCGGTTTTCGATTTGGGAATAGGGGATAAGGGATAGGGGATAGGGGATAAGGGATAGGGGATAGGGGATAAGGGATAGGGGATAAGGGATAAGGGATAAGGGATAAGGGATAAGGGATAAGGGATAGGGGATAAGGCGCGGTTCCCTAGCGGCGTTTCTTAATTTGCGCGTCGCACCACCACTTGAACCCTGAACCTCGAACCTGCTTGTATACGTATCCCTTATCTCCAAAATTCTTGTAATACTATTTCCATCATCCGCGTATAAGGTACAAAAGAAAACCGGGGCCTCCTGCTGAGCGCCTGATGTCCAAAAGCAAAGGAGAAATAAAAATGAGTGAAGTAGCTGTAGAAAATATCAACGTAGCAGAAATTCTGAACGCCGAAGGCGTTTCTGAAAGAGTGGAGCAGGTGAAAGCCGCTCTCGCCGCTGATCCGGAAGCGAGCCTCCTGATGAAAACCGCGGAGACCGCGGAAGACGTATACGAAATCATCAAAGGTTTCGCCAAAGCGACACTGGAACAGGTGAAGGTGATTTTCCAGAAGACCGTGGACTACTACAAGCAGGCAAAGGCAGAGCTCTCTGACGAATTGCTGGACAATGTAGTAGGCGGCTGGAGCTTCTCTTCCTGGTGGAACAAGAATAAGGCCGACATCATTGGCGGCGCTATTTTCGCCACTTGCGTTATCGGTGGCGTCATCATCGGTGCCTGCACCGGCGGCCTGGGTGGCGCTGTCATCGGCGCAGCTGCCGGCCTGGTTATCGGCACTGCAGCCGGCGGCGCAGCGGGCCTCATCACCTATATAGTGGATAAAATGTAATAAGGAGAAATGAAAATGGGTGAAGTAGCTGTAGAAAACATCAACGTAGCAGAAATCCTGAACGCCGAAGGCGCGGCGGAAAGAGTGGAACAGGTGAAGGCCGCTCTCGCCGCCGATCCGAAAGCAAGCCTCCTGATGAAAACCGCGGAGACCGCGGAAGATGTATATGAAATCATCAAAGGTTTCGCCAAAGCGACACTGGAACAGGTGAAGGTGATTTTCCAGAAGACCGTGGACTACTACAAACAGGCAAAGGTAGAGCTCTCTGACGAATTGCTGGACAATGTAGTGGGCGGATGGAGTTTCTCGTCCTGGTGGAACCAGAATAAATCCGACATCATCGGAGGCGCTATTTTCGCCACTTGCCTTATCGGTGGTGTTATCATCGGTGCCTGCACCGGCGGCCTGGGTGGCGCTGTTATCGGCGCTGCTGCCGGCTTCGCCATCGGTGCTACACTCGGTGGCGTAGCGGGCCTCATCACCTATGCGGTGGACAATAGCCAATAAGGACACAGGAAAAGAAAAGCCATCGGGCGCGGGCCCGGTGGCTTTTGCTTTTTGATTTTGGGGATAACGCTATCGGTTTAGTAGTCGGTAGTCGGCAGTCGGTTCGCGTTTGGCTGCTTCCTTATTGTAGCCGTGAACCGCTTACCGTGTAATCGTAGCCTGAGCATACTTGCAATAGCGGGAAAGGGAAGTGCTATCGGAGGGTCCTTCTTCAAGGGTTTACTCACGTAGGGCCGGCGTAACATAGCGCCCTAATCGCCAGCATGCCCGCTGTCGCTGGTGGAATTCCAAGCACTCAGCTCTTATCTCCTCGCTATGACGAAGCAGGTAAACGCGCCTTATCCCTTATCCCTTATCCCCTATCCCTTACCACTATATCCCTATTTCCTCTCATTGACAGAATCCACATTTCTGACTATAGTAAATAGTGACTAAGAAAGGGGGACGCTGATGATACAGGCTTACAAACACAACGAAAATCACATACTCTGCGGAGTACCGCTGGAGCAATTGGAAAAGGGTTCCTGGATCAACGCGGCGGCCCCGACTTTGGAAGAATTGGCGAAAATCAATGAGCTCACCGGTGTGCCGGTAGACTCCCTGCAGACTGCACTGGATAGAGAAGAACGGTCCCACGTGGAAATGGAAGACGATTACGTTTTCGTCGTCGTCAATACGCCGGTCATTCTGGAAACTGACGCCTACGACGCGATTCCTCTCGGCATCTTCATCACCCGCCAGTATTTCATTACGGTGTGCCTGGAAAATAACACGGTGATTCAGAAATTCCTGAATAACTCTTTCACCTCCTTCCAGACCTACAAGAAAACCCGTTTCCTCTTCCAGATCCTCTCACAAGCGTCGTCGTCCTTCCTGTATTTCCTGCAACAGATCTACAAACAGACCGACGTCATCGAGACCCAGGTCCGGAAGTCGCTGCAGAACAAAGAACTTTTCCGCATGCTGGAGCTGCAGAAGTCTCTGACCTACTTCAACTTCGCCTTGCACGCCAATGAAAATGTGATGGAGCGCCTCATGCGCCTTAGAAACAGCCCGCTTCACTCGCTCCTCAAAATGTACGAAGAAGACGAAGATCTCCTGGAAGATGTCATCATCGAAAATAAGCAGGCATTGGAAATGGCGGAAATCTATACCAACATTTTGATGTCCATGATGGATTCCTTCTCCTCCATCATTTCGAACCGGCTGTCGCAAATCATGAAATTCCTGACGTCGGTCACCATTATCCTCGCCATCCCCACTTTGGTCTACAGCCTCTGGGGCGTCAACGTCCCCGTCCCCATGGCGGACTCCCCCTTCGGCTTCGTCGGCGTCATCCTCGTCGGCGTCCTCCTGACATTGGTGGTCACCTTCGTCCTGTGGAAAAAAAATATGCTATGAAATGTGTCCCCGAGCAACGTCTCGGGGATTTGGTTTATGGGCGGGGTGATGCTATCGGTTTCGTAGTCGGTAATCGGTAATCGGTAGTCGGGGCGCGCTCCGAAAGTGAGGAGGGAGGAGTTAGGAGTGAGGAGTGGTGGTGCGGCGCACAAATTAAGAAGCGCCGCGAGTTTTGGAA
>CAVHZP010000171.1:0-2421 GCA_963640485.1 bacterium
CTCATCGTCTAATATATGGTATGTCTCTTGAATATCCCCAATAAGTTCATTTGCTACCATCGGATTCTCAGAAAGACTTCCGAATTCCTTGATTCGAGCCAGCTCATTTTTTACCAGGGAAAGATCCCGTTGTGCTTCTTCCGTAGTTAGCGATGACACCGAATCTAATTCTCTGGGCAACGTAACGAAATCATAGATTTCTGCAAACGGCTTGTTTGGCGCTTTTCTGAGCACACGGCCACGGCGCTGGATATATTCTTTGGGATTTGTGGTGCTCGCAAGAATAAATGCGGTTCGAATACCCGGTATATTCACGCCCTCATCCAGGCATTTAATGGCAACAATCCCCTGCAACCGATCCCCTTTTTGAAACTGCTCCTTGATCATTCTTCGGGTTTCCATATTTTCTTCAGAGGTAAACTTGGCCACCTCCATATGGAATTCCTTTCCCAGGATTCTTGTCACCGCTTCAATCTGGCGAATATCTGACTTATCCGCAATTGAGTAATCTGCATTTTCATCTACCACCGTTGTAGCTCCGCAATACACAAGAATGTTGTTTTTATCTGCATAGGGTTTGATTTGCTCTCTAAGTGCCGCTAATTTCTCACTGGCACCTGCAATAATCCTTGCTCTTTCCATGGCAAGAATCTCACCATACTTACTCAGCTTATACTTCCCGTTTTTTCCTTTAATCAAGCATTTGGACATTTCATAAGACTTTTGCTCATAGTCTTGCAATTCGTCCTCAGTAAGGTGCACAACAATTGGATAATATTTATAGCGAGTCAGCATACCTTCCTCAATCGCCTTCGCTAAAGAATACTCAATGCACCTTTCTCCAAAGAAATGATGCAATACGGCCGTCCCTTCTTCATCTCTATGTCTATCAAGAGTGGCAGATAATGCCAGTCGATAATGGAAACGGTCATCCAATAATTGAGCATAACTACGCGCCCCGAAATTGTGAGCCTCATCAACAACCAAAAGCACATGGGAACGTATTTTGCTGATTTGCTCCTGCACGATTTCACTGGCAAACGTTACATTGGTGCAAACAAAGCAAAAAAAGTGATTAGCATTTCGCAACTTCTGATCCCGCACAGCCCGCTGAAGTCTTTTCTTCCAGTCCTTTTGCGGGGAGCTGCTATATCCAACAATCGGCTTGATGTTAAACCTAACGATATCTTCCACCCATTGGTCAACCAAATGCTGATAAGGACAAACAATGATGACAGCCATATCAGAAACCTTCTCATACAACCGGCAAATCGCCGCCAGCGCGGTATAGGTTTTCCCTGTACCGGTAGCCATATCAAAGATCCCACGATAGCCTTGCTTTTCCCAATTCTCATAGGCCTTATTCTGATACTCCCGCATATGCACATCTTCCGGGATATGGGGCTCTTTCTTTTTGATGGCAGGCGGCAGAATGGGCGCTTCCTCCGGCACAGGCTCCGCCGGATCTTCCTTCTTCGGAAATGACTTGGATACGCGATACCGTTTAATCAATTCCTCTTTCACCGCCGGAAAGAGAGTCACTTCCATCTGGTCTTCCTGATTATTCCAGATTTTCAGAAACGCCGCCTCTTTTGCCTTCGCCCGATCCTCTTCGAAAGAATTTTCCCAACTCCGGTACACGTCAATGGACTCATAGTTACCAGTCAGCGAATTACCCGACTCATTCAAAGAACCGGTGAAAGCGATGGTGTTTCCTTCGAAATCTTTCATGATGCCGATTTTCTCATGATACATGGCTATCGTGTTTTGCGTCCTCACCATAGCGATCTTAATATCCAGACAATCAGTAGCGATAAGATTCGCCAGCAAATCCAGCCGTCGCTTTTCTTCCGGTGTAGACGGATCCAAAAGCTCACGAAATAGCGCTTCCTGCACAACAGCTCTAACGCCTTCATCGTTCTTCATTTCGTAGCCTTTTCGAATGGCCTCTATGTCCTTTTCCTGCAGCCGCGGAGAAGCAATCAGCTGGATTTTTCCCCCGTTATAGGCCAGTTCTTCTATGCCGGCAGAAATCTCTGCCAAAATCGAAGAACAGAAAAAGCCAACAGCCCGTTGATACAACGTGGCATTTTTCAGCACCGGTATATAAAAGCTTTTGGCTACATCATTCACCAATGATCGATACTCCGCCCGAATATCCAAATCACGAAAACTCACGGTCATCACCAGCCCTATCCATTTTCCTCAATATATGTCAGTGCTTCTTCTAGCGCGTTGAAATCATCTTCCGAAGTGAAATACCCTACGCTGAATCGGACAGTCCCCGCCGGAAAAGTCCCCAACTTGCGATGCGCTAGCGGCGCACATTGCAGCCCGGTTCGCACGGCGATTTCCATTTCATCAAATACATCGCCGATGTTATCGGGGCTATATCCATCAAATAAGCAAGACACCACGCCG
>CAVHZP010000171.1:2431-4789 GCA_963640485.1 bacterium
CGATGCAGTTCTCCCGATTCTCCGGGCCCACAATCTGTATATTGGAATGAGAACGTAAGATTTCCAAAAGCTTTCGATGATTCTGCTTTTCCTTCTCCCCTATATCCTTTTCATTTGCCAGGAGCCAGGTAAGCGCCGCGTGCAATCCGGCGGCGGCCTGTATATTTTGACTGCCCGCCTCATATTTTTGCGGCAACACATCCGGCATATCCTGATTCGCAGAATCCACGCCGGTTCCGCCATAAATGATGGGACGCAAAAATATACCCTTCTTTTTCGCGAAACCGGAAATACCAAAAGGCCCGTATAACGTCTTGTGTCCGGCGAAAACCGCATAGTCGATGGCTTCCGAATTGACCGGAAGTGGTACAAGCCCCGCCGACTGTGCCATATCTACGATCGTCAGCGCCTGATATTTCTTTGCTTCCCGGAAAATATCCTCCACCGGCGCAATCAACCCGCAAACATTGCTCACATGACTCATGACGACCATGTCCGGCGGACAAGCATCAAACTGCCGCCGGATTTCCTCCAGGTCATACTGATACCCTTCCCCCAGAGAAAGCTCCCTGACCTGTATATGTCCCAGCTCCTCGAAATGATGAAGGATCCTCGTCACCGAATTGTGCTCAAAAGGAGAAACATATACATTTTTGATGGAATCATTCATGCTTCCCTGAATGATCATATTCAAAGCAATGGTGTCAGACGGCGTGAAAATGATATCCTTATTGCCACACCCCAGCACCTGCTGCACCAGCTGCCGCGTCTCAGCCATCAGCTTGCTCGCCTCCGCCGCCAGCTTATACTGCCCCCGTCCGGCATTGCCACCGTAATTCCGGTAAAAGAAATCCATGAACCGATAGACCTCTTCCGGCTTCGGGAAAGTCGTCGCTGCATTATCAAAATAAGCCGGCATACATAGCCTCCTTACAATAATCCTTCCAGAAGATCCATCAGCACCTGCCGCTTCTCCTGCGGCGTGATGGATTGCCCCATTTCATCCATAGCGTTCTCGATGTCGTTGCGCAACAATTTCGCCCGCTTGCTATAGGAAACCTTCTGGAATTTCTTCCTCTGCGGCTCTCCGTTTTCATTCAGAAATAGAAGTTCATACCCATCTGCGACCGCCGCCTCATCCAGGCTATCCCTGGACTTTGCGGCCTCGTGACTCTTCGCATAATCATGGATGGTATCCACAAACAGCGTCAGCTTATCTAAGAACTGCAACACCGTGTCATCATTCCAGTCTTTGATTGGCAGCCCCGTCAGCGCCAAAGCCATCTTCTCCACGAAAAGATACTCATTATTCGTACTAAGCGAAGAAAGAGAAAATAGCCGCTCCGCCCCATTGGGATACAGATATTCCTTCGCGAAAGAGGAAATAGAATCCTCCCACAGCTGATAAGCAGACGTCACCGACGCCCGGCTATCCCCTGAAGGACATAGGATCGCCTTCACTTCCTCAATCAATTTTGTTTCCAGGTCATGGGTCACAGAATCAAAGAATCGCTTCGCGTTCCCGATACAGTCAGACAGCTCCGCGCCAAAAAACTTCAATCCAAAGCACTGCGGCAATTTCTCAAACAAAATCCGCTGCGCCCCCAGACCGCTTTGTCTTAGCAGGGCGATAAACTTCAGCTTCTCCGAAGAAATCGGCCGTAGCTGTCCCTTGCCTTCATAGCCCTTCCGGATTTCCTTCACATACTTTGGTAAGGATAAATACCAATAATTCATGGCACGCACCACATCCGCGTAGCCCTCAGAAACAGTACCTTCCGGCATATAGTCACTAAAAAGCGCTGACAGCCGATCGATATAGACCGCCTTCTCCCGGTTCCAATCCTCCACCTGCACAGTGAAGCGCTCCGGCGAGCCATCAATCTGCTGCAACACGCCGGCACTCAGCAAGACCTCTTGCCTCTGATCCGACAGAATCACATGCCCCTGGTACGTTTTCAGTACCGCCGCCAGGAAAACCGGAATCACCCCTCTTCGCATACCGATCCCATCAGCAGCGCCCAACAGCTTTTGATAGAGCGCTCCGAAGGAAGCCGGCTTCCCTGCTTTCGTCTTATCTATAAAAGATTTGATTTCTTGTAATACGTCACGGACTTTCTTGTCAGACGGATTCAGATTAATAGTAGGTATGGTTGCAATATTTTCTAAGATGCCCGTATTTACCAATGCACTTCTCAGGAAAGAAACCTCTTGCCCGCTGCCGGTCAATCCCAGATTAGGTGTATGTAAATTGCTTAACAATCCATGAAGCAGTTTTTCTCTACTATGAATGGCCACGGCGGTCAAATGGTTTTTGTTGAGCATTTCATTATTAATGATAGGCGTGCGGCAATATAT